>CBDTUG010000385.1:0-2916 GCA_965363555.1 uncultured Thermoanaerobaculia bacterium | reverse complement strand
TCATTCTGCGAAAACGGCGAATCTCACCACGTCTTCCACACCTCACGACGAAAACCGGTGAGAAGGTCGGGCTGGAAGAAAATGAACCACAAAGGCCCAGCGGGGCCCCTTGGCCGCGCTGGGATTATGTCTTTTTTGGTTCAGAATTTTGTGCGGGTCTCCCGGTCAGTCCGCGATCGCCTTGGTGGGTTTGGCTTGGGCCTGCAGCCCAACGGCAGCCAGGGCAGCACCGGCATGGCCGAGGTTGTTTTCGATGATGACGTCGGAGGGCATCATTTCATTGGCCTGGGTCAAGACGTCGAACGCATCCTGAAAGCGTTCAAGGCGGTAGAGAATTCCTGCCAGAAGATTGAGAACCATCGGTTCCCCTGACCGCTCTCGGGTCAAGGGCTCCAGGACGGGCAGTGCCTGATCGGCCTGGTCTCGCTTGAGGAGCAGCATGGCTTTGAGAATGTCGCCGTCACCTTCAGAACCCGGTCCGACCCGATCCAGCAGACGTTCACCTTCCAGGAGGTTCCCTTGTTGGATCTGGCAGAGGACCAGTGCCCGTTGCACATCCGCTCCGTTGAATCCCTGCTCGATGGCTGTTTTCAGCAACGGCTCCGCCTCGAGGTATCGACCGAGGCCGAGGAGAGCCTGCCCGGTACGAGCTTGGACCGCTGGATCCTCTCTCAGCAGGTTCGCTGCTGCGGAGAAGGCCTGCAGCGCCTGCTCCGAATCACCTCTTTGCAACACCAGTTCCCCGAAGGCCAGTTGCACTTCAGCCAAGAGGGGGTTTTCCTGCAACGCCAAGGCCAAGGCGTCTTCGGCCTGATCAAGGTTTCCGAGATTCGCGTCCAATAGCCCCAGTGCGGCCCATGCCCGGTCAGATTGTGGGAATTGCTGGGTCAATTGCCTGAAGACATCGCGGGCGGCCGAGGCATCCCCTTTGGACAGATAGACCTCTCCCAGCCGGAGTTTCAGACCAATGTTCTCCGGTTGAAGGGCCAGAGCGGATTTCAGGGCAAACTCCGCCTCTTGCCAGCGCCGGCCTAGTTGGGCGGCCTCCGCCATCAACTCCAGGGCAGCTACATTGCTGGGCTGGCGTGAGACCGCACTTTTCAAGAGTTCAAGCGCGGTCTCGGAGTCACCCTGTTCCAGCATGCGGTTGGCCCGCAGGATCAAGTCCGGGATCGGAATTGCGGCGATTGAACCGGGCCCCAACAGTCCGTCTGTCCTGCCCTGCGCCAGGTTTTGGGCCTCTTCGGTTCGCCCCAACATTGTCAAGAGTTGAACCTTGAGCGGGATCAACCGCCCGTCCAAAGGATAGGCCGGCAAAAGCCTGTCGATGTCGGCCAGGGCGCCCTCAAGGTCGGTTTCCTCAACGATTCTGGCGTCGATTGCCGCCAGAGTGGCTTCGAGGTCAGGCGCGGGTGGCCCGCTGTCGATTTCGCCGTCGACGACCCGGCGCCTGGCGGTTTCGAAGAGCTCCATGAATTCCTCGGTGTAGTAGTCGGGTATCAAAGACAACGCGGCGTACTCGACCAGCGCGGCGTGCAGATGGGTGTTGACTTCATCCGTGCGCCCGAGAGCAAATAACGTCCATCCGATATTGATATGGAGCTGTGCCCTATGCTCAGTGTTATCTGTTTCTGAGAGGGCCTTTGTGTAGAGAGTGACGGCCTGGGAAAAAGAACCCTGGCGATAGGCCTGAACCGCCGCGTCTTCGCTGGGGGTCGTCTCCTGGGATGAAACGAGACCGGCCATCGATAGGGTGATAAAGACGAAAACGGCGATCATGCGGAACTTCATCCACTGATCTTACGCCGAAATGTGCGGCCTGGAAAGCACGAGTTGGAATCATCAACTTGGGGGGAGGGCATCGTATTGTCGGCCAAACGGGTGTTGATGGCTATTGAGGCGGCGCAGCATCACCGATATTCAGGCCGGGTGAGGGCAGGCTGGGGACCTGGATGGTTCTCTTGAAGGGCTCGTGACCAGGCCACCTGATGATCAGTGTGTGATCACCGGCAGGGACTTTCTTTCGGATCAAGGGAACTTTCCCAATGTGGGCGCCGTCGAGATAGACTTCGCCCCCAGGTGGGGCCTGCCCGGGCAAGGGGTTCACAGTCAAGAAGCCAAGATCGACAGTCAAAGCAAGGGTCTGGCCGTTGGTGCCCCCGACCTTTCTCCACAGCTTCTGGGGCTCGAATCCTTTGACATGAACCGTAAAGGAATGTTCCCCAGGCATCAGGTTGAGAGTGTAGATCTGTCTGGATTGTCCAGACTCGCCGATCCACTGACCGTCAACCTTGATGGGCGAGGGTGGATCAACGATAAGACGGACCTCGACCGGTCCCTGAGTTGGGGTCGGAGAGGGTTCAGGCGTGGAGGTCGGTGTTGGCGATTCAACGGGCACAGGCGTTGCGGTCGGCGCCGATGTCGGAGATGGTGTGGGCGGCGCGGTCGCCGTCGGGGTTGGGGTGGCCACCCATGGCGCCCCCTGGGGACCGAAAACCGCCTTTTGGGCGTCGGGAGAAAAGTACACCAGGCCGGCGGCGGCGGCAAGTAGGCCTACCAATACGATGAAAACAACAAGGACAGGGTTGCCTCGGCGATTCTCAGGCTCTTCAAATTCCGGTTCATGGTGGATCTGCGGACCGTTGGCATTGGTGGGCTGTTCAAGGATCTTGGTGCCCTGAATCGGGGTTGTGTCCGGCTCAGAGGATTCCCTCTCGCCCGAGGGAAGGCGATCGATGGCCGATCTGAGAAAACCTGTGGTCACATCCTTGATGTCGGCTCCCAGTCCGTCTCCGACCGAAACCTGACGCAGACTCTCGATCAACAGGTCGACGGTCTGGAACCGGTGATTGGGGTCCTTTCGCAGGCATTTTGTGATCACCTCTTCCAACTCCGGCGGGCATGTCGGCAGATCGG
>CBDTUG010000384.1:0-2918 GCA_965363555.1 uncultured Thermoanaerobaculia bacterium | reverse complement strand
AGGGACATCGCGCATCGCCCGAAGGGCGATCACGGCGCAGCCGTGGAGGTCGCGATGCGACCAGCGTGGGCTAGTTCCCGTCCGGAAACGGCACTTTTCTGCAATTTCGTCGTCAGGCGGCAGGTTTGCTTGTGCGACGTACCGCCCACGCAGTCCCCATCCGGGGTTTCTGGACGGGCTAGGGCTCAACCTCTTCCAGGAGGTTGAGAAACTGGTCGTAGGGCAGGGCCTGCCAGCTTTCGGCAGAGACCGCTCCCTCGGCTCTGGAGATCAAGGAGACCTTGTGGGCCGCCTCGACGGTCGGAGCCTCGTAGATGTCCATGAAATCGTAGGGCCCGAGAATGGCGTAGTGGGCAACCCACGTTACCTCGGGGCAGACGGCCTTGACCTTTGCCAACCACGCACGACCCATGGCCCGCCGAACCTGGGCGTCTCGCACGGATTCCGGCGATAACTTGGTCATCAAAACGAACTTCGGCATGACATGCCTCCTTTTCTGTTATTAACAATGTAATGCCCAATAGAAAATTTGCACGGAACTCCATCAACGAGAGTGAAATCAGACCTCGGAGACGTGCTCAGGAACGGGCTCGGGCAGGGGGAAACAAAGCCGGCCTCTGCAATTCAGACTCCGGGCAGCCTACAATGGCCCGGTGAAGATCATCACGACCCACATATCCGCGGACTTCGACGCATTCGCCTCCGCAGTGTGCGCCGTTCGCCTCTACCCCGATCACCAGGTGCTCTTCCCCGGTTCGATGGAGTTGGCCGTACGGCGTTTCAGGGCAGAGACGGCCCTGCCCTTCCCCGAGGTCAAACTCCGGGAAGCCCGGCGCCACCAGTTGGAACACGCAGTTGTTTTGGACACGCCCGACCCCGCTCGCCTCGGTGAAGTGTGGGAGTTGATCCAAAGGTCCCAATGCCCTGTCACCCGAATCGATCACCACGGACTCAACGGCAACGGAATTTCGGCCGACGAAGTCATTTTTCGCCGGGTCGGCTCGACTTGCACCTTGATCGTCGATCTCTTTCGAAACAACGCTATCGATCCGACGCCTGAAGAGGCCTCGCTGCTGTTGATGGGCGTGTACGAAGATACCGGGTCACTGTCGTATCGGGACACAACGTCTGAGGACATGCGTGCCGCCGCCTGGCTGATCGAAAATGGGGCGTCCCTGGAGTGGGTCCGCCGGTGGGTTTCCAAGAGCCTGGACCCCGAGCAGTTGGTTCTGCTCAACGCCATCGTCGAAGGGACTGAGGAGCGGCGAATCAACGGGGTTCCTGTCGCAGTCGCAACAGTCGAGGTGGACCGGTATCAGGAAGAGGCCGCAGCCGTCGTCCACCGGTGGATTGAGACCTTTCGGTTGCCGGTCGGTGTGGTTTTGATGGTTCGGGCGCCCTTCGTTCAGATGATTTTTCGATCGCGATTGGCGGGTCTGGACGTCGCAAAAATAGCCCGCACCTTCGGAGGCGGAGGCCACGCGACGGCGGCTTCGGCTCGGCTTTCCGATCGTATGGTCGTTGAAGTCCGCGAGGGCGTATGGCGTCAAATGGAAGAACGGATGCCGGCGGCAGAAACCGCCGGGGAGGCTGCCGGGCGCAAGATTTTCACTGTTGACGACGATGTGACCGTCGGCGCGGCGAAAATCAAGCTCAACGAACTCAGGGTCAACGCCCTCCCGGTGGCTCAGGTCTCGAACGACGAACTGGTCGGCGTCGTCACCCGCCAGTTGTTGGACAGGGCGTCGTCCCTCGGACTGGATCATCGTCCGGTCAGCACCGTCATGCAGCCCGGTGTGCCGAAGGTTGACGCCGGAACGCCGCTGGAGTCGCTGGGCGACCTCTTCCTTGAAGGGTCACATCGATTCGTCGTCGTCACTGAGGGCGAAAAGGCCGTCGGGCTCTTGACTCGAATGGAACTGTTTCGAAGGCTCTTCGAGAAAATGCCGGCTGTCGGCGCGGGCCTTGATCATCGAATGGCCGCGGCCCGGCCGGTGACCCAAACGGTCACCCGGATGTTGCGCGAGGGGGCGCCTGAGTGGGTCGGCCGGCTTTTGAAGGCCGTTCACGAGGTCGCCGACGCCTTGGCCTCACCGACCTACCTTGTCGGGGGTGTTGTCAGGGATCTTCTCCTGGAGCGTTCCAACGAAGACGTTGACCTTGTGGTCGAGGGCGACGGCATCGAGGTGGCCAAGGCGTTGGCGAAGATCCTCAACGCACGGTGCCATCCTCACCAACCCTTTATGACCGCCGTGGTAACCCTCCCGGATGGTCACACGGTGGATGTCGCCTCGGCCCGGACTGAATTTTATCGAACTCCGGCGGCCCTCCCGGAGGTGGCGACCTCACTGATTCGTCAGGATCTTTACCGGCGAGATTTTACGATCAACGCGCTGGCCATTTCCCTGGAAGGTGAACAATTCGGCCGGCTGATCGACTTTTTTGGGGGCCGCCGGGACCTCAGTAACCGTGAAATTCGGGTTCTGCACTCACTGTCATTCATTGATGACCCCACCCGGGCCATTCGAGCGGTCAGGTATGCCCGGCGGCTGGATTTCGAAGTAGCCCAGGATACGCAACATTTGATCCGGACGGCAGTGTCCGAGGGCGTCTTCGAGCGCCTGTCGGGTCAACGCCTGCGCCGCGAGTTGGAACAACTTCTGGCCGAACCGCATCCGGCCCTGTCAATGGCATTGTTGGCCGATCTTGGGCTGCTGGAGGTCGTCTGCCCTGACCTGGTGTGGGATGACGGTCGATACGATTTCCTTCTTGAGGTTGAGGGCCAACTCAGCTGGTACCTTTTGGAACGGCTGGGCGAGGTGCCTCCCCCTCTCTTTCTCTTCCTGGGCGGTTTGGCCACCACCGTCGGCGCCGAAGTACCTGCCCGTCTGACTGAACGACTCAGTCTGACCGGAACG
>CBDTUG010000383.1:0-2923 GCA_965363555.1 uncultured Thermoanaerobaculia bacterium | reverse complement strand
GGTACACGAAGAGGAACACAGTCCGGGCCGGGCGTTGACTTCGAGAGGCGCCGCTGGCGCCAACCCTGAAGCGAGTGCTCCCAGTGGACAAACGTAGCGACACCAAACCTCTCGGGAATAGACGGCACAGAAGGCCACCGAAGCCAATACTAGGCCCGAGAGCAACAGGCCTGAAGCTCGTGGATTTTGTCCCATGTGGAAGACAATTTCGAGAGCAATGATCACAAAGAATCCGATCGTCGCGAGCCATACGCCGTTGCGCTTGAGCCACGCGGGCGGCGTCAGTCTCAGGCTCACGAGTCTCTGACCGAATCGACCTGCCGTCGACAGCGGGCACACCGTGCACCAAACACTTCCCGCCAACAAGAAAAGTGCAAAAACTACCGGCTCCCAGACTCCCCAGATCATCAAATTGGCCATTCTTCCGCCCGGCGTCGATCCGGCTGTCAAACATATGATGATGACGCTGAAGAAACTCACAAGAACAATGGCCCTGGTCAGGGAGAGGGGTCCCCCTCGAAAAAGTTGCGATCTTCTGAACAGCTTTCTCAGGTCGAGCCCGGACCGGCCCTCTTCAGCGGAGGCGCCGCTGAAGAGATGTTCCGCTCGAATCTCGAAGCCGTCGGCACAGAGCGTTGCAACCTCAACCGTCTCGCGCAACTGGGTCGCATTGTGGTGACTGTATTCCAGGGTGGCGAGAGTACGTTCAGCATCCTCGCTGAAAACGTAGGAGCCTGTTGGATCGATTTCTCCGAGAAAATACTCCGCCAAGGGCCTGATATCTCGGCGTCGGTCGCACAGGGGAGGCAAGATGATTGAACTCGTGCCGAAGGCAGCAGCCAGCGAAGCCTGCAGTGACGTCAGTGAATGCGAGGTCCTCCCTTCGTGCCGCATGGTGGCGATTAGAAAGAAAGTCCGGTCAGTTTTCGACACCGCGGCAAGTCGCTCCTGAAGATCAGGATCAAGGGCTTCGACATGACGCAGGATCAATGTTCCTCCGCGAGCCAGCTGAATCGCACCCGGTCTTGTTCGGCACGCTTTGCTCTCCTTTTCGTCGGCCAGTCCAAAGAGGAGCTTGGCGGCATCACTCCGTCTGACTTTGTGGCAATCGACGATAATCAAGGGGGCGTCCCCCCGGTGAGCAAGGGAATGAAGAGTCCTGGCGGCGAACAGCTTTCCGGTCCCCGGTTCACCGAGCATCAGCACAGGCCCCCGACCCTCGGCCAGGCGGTTCAGGGCTCGCCCCACCGCCCGCATCTTTGCACTCTCTTGTACCAACGGCTCATTTCGGTTTTCGCAGCGAATCAGGAGACGAAGAGCGTCCGCCTTTTGAAAGAAATCCCACGCCTCAGACGTCGTATTGTGCAGATCGTCGGCCAACCGGGCCATCAGTTCGCTGCGCAGTGGTTCACACTCGGCCAGCGCCTTTTTGAAGCTCTCTGCCGGGCAGGCCATCAGCGTCACGGGATGGACCGCGACGACATCCGCCGAAACAGGCTCATCCCGCAGCAACGCCATTTCTCCAAAGGTGGCGCCCGGCCCGAGACGCGAAAGCGGAAGGGTCCGCCCGTCTTCCGCTTGAAGGCGGATTTCCACCTCGCCCGACACAACAACATAAAACGCTGTGCCGGCCTCGCCCTTTCGTACGACAGCATCACCTTCAGAAAACACAAGGACCGAGCTCGAAGGGCTCAAGCCTTCAATTGCTGCCGGCGAAAGTAGGGAAGGGCCGCGATCATTCATCTGCTACAGCTCCATGGATATCAACTGATTCGACTCTACCAGGAAAAGGTTGAACTTTCGGTTCATGCCCTTCTCCGGCGGAATGCAGCCAAGCCGAGTTCCGACAGAGTCGTCCATACCGAATGCCACGCGCTCAGTTCTGGTTTTGGATCCTGGCCCCGGCCCATTCGGCGGAGTTGCAGTTCCCACCAACTGAGGTCGAGGATCACCATCCGATCTACAGTCTTGAAACCGGTTGTGGGTCGAGGCAAGTCGATTCGTCCAGAGGGGTCGGCCATCAGCCGTTTTGGAAGGTCGGGTTCGAGAGCCAGCGGGCGACCGAGACCGATGAAATCTGTAGCGCCGGAGTTCAACGCCTCCAGCATGGCTGGTCCGGAGCGAAAACCACCTGTGACGACGAGAGGCGTTCCAACCCGTTGCCGCACCTTCTCCGCGTATTCCAGAAAATAGGCCTCCCGTTGCCGGGTGCTCTCCTTGACCCGGTGACCAACCATCGCCGGACTCTCATATGTGCCACCGGATATCTCAATCAGATCGATGCCTTCGACGGCGATCTGATCGACAACCTCCATCGACTCCTCCTCCGAAAATCCACCTCGAAGGAAATCTGCCGAGTTGAGCTTGATGCCGATTCGATAGTCTGTTCCAACGGCTTGGCGCATCGACCTGTAGACCTCGAGAAGAAAACGTCGGCGCCGCGAGGGGTCGCCGCCCCAATCGTCCTCTCGGCAATTGTGGTGTGGCGACAGAAATTGATTGATCAGGTAACCATGCGCCGCGTGGATCTGCACACCACCAAACCCGAAATCCCTGGCCATTGCAGCACTTGTGGCAAATCGCCCGACGATTTCCAGAATTTCCTCTTCAGACAATGCCCGGGGTGTCTTGAAAAGATGGCCCAGTCCATGGCCCATCGGCACTGCGGAGGGCGCAACCGGCTCCGAACAGAGGAAAGATGGAATCTGCTTGCCGGGATGATTGAGCTGCATCCACAGCTGCGTGTCATGTCCTGCAACGGACTCTGCCCAGGCTTGAAATGCCTCCCTATGCCGATCGTCCTCGAGCACAACGTTGCCCGGCTCCCCAAGAAATCGACGATCGATTATGACAGTCCCGGTCACCAACTGGCCGCTTCCCCCCTCCGCCCACCGGCGGAACAGGGTGATCAATTCCGGTCGCG
>CBDTUG010000382.1:0-2926 GCA_965363555.1 uncultured Thermoanaerobaculia bacterium | reverse complement strand
GTGGCGTTGCGCTCGAATTTTGCAAGCGCCTGAGCTGAGAGCAACCCGGCGGGGCCGGCCAGTCGCCTTTCAGTTCCGGCTCCGCCGGGTTAGCATTCACTGACGCTCTGCGAGAGCGGTGGAGGGTGCTGTGGTCAAGGCAGAAGGCAAGAAATTCAACTTTTCAGGTGAAGAAGCCATCAGGCCGGAGGTTCTCGAAACCTTTCCCTACGAATATCGTGGGCGGGACGCATTGGTTGAACTTGACAGCGACGAGTGGAGTTGTGTCTGTCCGTTCTCCGGCCTTCCGGATTTCGGCCGTGTGGTGGTTCGCTACATCCCGTCGGACCGGTGCATCGAACTCAAGTCCCTCAAGTACTACCTGACGTCATTCCGCCAGGTCGGCATCTACCAGGAACACGCAGCGGGGCGTCTGCTTGATGACCTTGTCGCTGGGTGTGACCCGAAATGGATGGAAATCGTGCTGGATTATCGGGTTAGAGGCGGTATTCACACTGTGGTGACGGTGGAGAAAGGTCAACGAGTCAAATAACCTGCTGCTCTCTCAGGCCTCAGGTCTCAGGATTGAGGCTCTAGCCCGCACTTCTCACCAGTGATCTACTGTGACGCCCGATACACCACGCCCTGCCGTGCTTTTCGCAACTCGTCCTCCTCGACGTACCGCAAGTATGCCTGCGTCGGTCGAGCCCCGAAAAACCCAGCATGGCACGGCACCTCGGGCGTCTCGCCACGAAAACCGGTGAGAAGGGCGGGCTAGAAACCAGCAAAATTTGAGGACTGACAGCTGATAGCTGATAGCTGAAAGCTTCCGGCTTCGCAGGATTCGTGTATCATATCGGCCGAAATCGAAGATCTCGTGAGGAGGCCTGGATAACGGGCCGTTTCGATGGGGGTCGGCCGAGGCCGGCACAGTGAAATAGGGGGAAACAGTGGAACCAGTTCATTTAATTTATCTCTGTCCGGCTGTTGCAATTCTGGCGCTGATCTATGCCTACATGAAGGCTTCATGGGTCAAGGCACAGGATGAGGGCACCGACCGCATGAAAATGATCGGCGGGTGGATCGCCGACGGGGCGATGGCCTTCTTGGCGCGTGAATACCGCGTGCTGGCGATCTTCGTCGTCGCCGTCGCGGTATTGCTTGGAGTCTCCAATCAAATGGTTGGAGGCGACACCAACTGGATCATCGCCGTGTCCTTCGTTTTGGGCGCCTTCTGCTCGGCCCTGGCGGGCTATTTCGGCATGAAGACAGCCACGGCCGCCAATATCCGAACGGCTTCAGCCGCACGGCAGGGTCTCAATCAGGCGCTGCAGGTTGCCTTTAACGGTGGATCAGTGATGGGATTGTCGGTGGTCGGTCTGGCATTGACTGGACTGGGAACCCTATTCATCGTCTACACGAGGATTTACGACACAGCGATGACCGATACCTTGGCGATGATGCTGGTGTTGAACATCCTGTCGGGCTTCTCGCTGGGTGCGTCATCGATCGCTCTGTTTGCGCGCGTTGGCGGCGGTATCTATACCAAAGCGGCCGATGTTGGCGCCGACCTGGTTGGCAAGGTTGAGGCCGGAATCCCCGAGGACCATCCTCTCAATCCAGCGACGATCGCGGACAACGTGGGCGACAACGTTGGTGATGTTGCAGGTATGGGCGCCGATCTCTTCGAGTCCTATATCGGAGCGATCATCTCCTCGATGATTCTTGGTGTCGTTTGGTACAAGGGGCTCGAGGCGCTCAATCCTGGATCTGGCATGAATGCCGTCATGCTGCCTTTGGCGATCGCCATTGTCGGTTTGATCGCATCGATCGTGGGATTCTTCTTCGTGCGAATCAAAGAGGGCGGCAACCCGCAGACCGGTCTCAATCGAGGAACCTTTGGTGCCGGAATCCTCATGGTCTTCGGCACGATCGCGGCAATCAAATGGCTGATCCCTGAAGGCGGGATCGTTGTTTCCAGGGTTGTCGGCAGCGGCCAGGATACATTCACGTGGGTCGGGCTTTCGGTCACCGTCGTTACAGGACTGGCGGCTGGAATTGCCGTTGGCTTGTTGACCGAGTACTACACAGCGACTGAAAAAACGCCTGTCGGAACGATCGTTGAGGCCTCCAAAACTGGGTCTGCGACGACTATCATTCAGGGTGTCGCTGTCGGAATGAACTCGACGACCTTTCCGGTAATTGTCATCGGTGCCGCGATTTTGATCGCTTATGAATTCGCAGGCCTTTACGGTATCGCCCTGGCTGCGTTGGGCATGCTTTCAACGACTGCAATCCAGTTGGCTACAGACGCTTATGGCCCAATTGCCGACAATGCCGGCGGAATCGCTGAGATGGCGCAATTGGGTCGGGACATCAGAGCCCGAACCGACAAGCTCGATGCGGTTGGCAACACGACTGCTGCTATCGGCAAGGGTTTCGCCATCGGATCGGCGGCCTTGACAGCGCTGGCGTTGACCGCAGCCTTTTTGACCAAGATGCAGGGAGAAGTTCAGTTGGACGCTGCAGATCCCTACGTACTGGTCGGTCTGCTGCTCGGTTGCATGTTGCCCTTCCGCTTCTCTGCGATGGCCATGGTTGCGGTAGGTGATGCGGCTCAGGAGATGATCCGCGAGGTTCGTCGTCAATTCCGGGATATCCCGGAACTTCGACCGGCCCTGGTGGTTGCCCAGAAAGCCGAGAGTGAAGAGCGTGAACCTACGGCGGATGAAGCCAAGATCATCGATGCCGCAGACGGCAAGGCAGAGTATTCCCATTGTGTGGAAATCGCTACTGCCGCAGCGATTAAGAAGATGATCGCACCCGGATTGATGGCTGTCCTGGTTCCTGTCATCGTTGGGCTCTATAATCCCAATATGCTCGGTGGCCTTCTGATTGGCGTGACCATTTCCGGTGTATGCCTGGCGATTTTCCAGGCCAACTCGGG
>CBDTUG010000381.1:0-2928 GCA_965363555.1 uncultured Thermoanaerobaculia bacterium | reverse complement strand
CGCAGCCTGACGACGAAATTGCAAAAAAGTGCCGTTTCCGGACGGGAACGGGTTAAACCCAACGCAGACCTCGATTGGCGGTCACCCACCAGACGATGCCCTCTTCTTGGCGAGGCCGAGGATACAACCCAGGACCACCGCAAGCAGGGCAGCACAGACAACCCTGAACTCGGGAGGCAACAAAAAGGTGAAGGTGTGGGCCGGCACCCAGAACCACAGGCACGACGCACCGACGATGCGGAACATATTCTTCCAGTCGATCGAGGCAAAGACCTCGACCAGGGGCCAGATGGAAAACAACCGGCCCTGCTCGATCAAGGTGTCGGTGATGCGGTGAGAGACCATCATCGGAAAGGCAAAGATCAAATTCATGAAGAGGCTTTTCCAGAAGGCAGCTGCGACGGCCGACCCCTCACCTGGAATCAGTCCTTTGGCCAAGAGCCCATCAACTCCGAACGAGAACAGAGGAAAGACTACGGTAAAGACCCAACCCAGAACGCCCCAGACCAAAACGCGCTGATGGAGACGGATGCCTCCGAGCCTCCACCGGCCAAGTGCAATCCGCGCACCCAGGAGTTCACCCATTGTGCCGAGGAGACCGATCTTGATAAAACCCAATAGGAAGGGAAAGGCCAGGGTGGATTCGGCGAAGGCGGCGCGCGACTCAGAAATTGAGAGTACGGCAACAACCCCGGCGAGGATCGTTATCCAGATTGCTGTGATCAGGCGCTGCATTCGATCTCCTGGCTATCGACTTTTCCAGTAGTGGGGTTTCCGACGCTGGTGTGCGATAGCCAAAATCTGGATCTGCTCCCCAAGTAATCTGTAAACCACCACATAGGGATAGTTGCGAAGGACAAAACGCCGGTCCCCTGAGGTGTACACCTGCCAGGCTTCTGGGTCGGAAGAAATCAAGGAAAGGGAACGAGATAACTCGGAAAGGAAGCCGTGAGCCGCATGTGCAGATCGCTCCTGATACCAGAGACGGGCAGCCCGCCCCTCCTCCACCGCGTCCGGATGGAATACGAACCTACCGTGGTGCATCCATCGAACCGAAGATCTTTTCCGTGGCCAGGTCCCAGGACACCAACTCTACTTCACCAGCATCAATCTGGGCCAGCCCCCGAGCGATCTCTCGATTCCACGCGTCCTCTACGCCTTGCTCTACCGGACCGTCAAGACTCTCCAGAAGGCGGGCTGCAATTTCCGCTCGATCAGAGTCTGATAGGCCAAGTGCTTGATTCAGCAAGTCGAGCGCATCTGTTGTCATGTGAACATTCTACCACCCATCCCGAGACAGTATGTTTGGAAGGAACGATGCCTCGCGAATGTTCCCCTGAGCATGGCGATCATGAGCCCTTCCGCGATTCCTCCAGACTGCGAACATCTGGACGCCGAGGAATGCCAGCTTCTCCGGCAACTCCAAGGCCACCTCAATGCCGGCCGGCATCACGAGGCCCAGGACGCCGCAGAAGACTTGTGGCGGTTTGCTATCGACGCCCACAAGCTCCTGTGGCAGGGCATCTCCAACGCCCTGACCGCGGTGTGTGCGCGGGAACTCGGGAATCTGAGAGGCGCTCAGGAAATCGCCGCCCGGACCCACGAGATGCTGGCACCCTACCCGCGTCGGGTGGCAGGGATCGACCTGGATATTTTGCTGGTGACGATGGATCGGTTTGTGGCTACAGGGCAGGGTAGAGTGAGGACCGAAGGGGTTCTGAAGGATGAAGGTTACGGTTGCCCTGAACGACCTCCACCATTGCGAGGCGCAGGAATCTCTTCAACATCAAATCGCACCACGCCTGCCCCGCTTCTCGCACCGAGCAAGACACCATCCCCAACAACATGGATCTCATTTGCGACACTGGACCCAAAACCGTCATCGATCCTCAGCCAGGTCTCACCACCGTCCAGGCTTCGATAGGTCAGGCCGTCAGCCGTCAGGTACACAGCGTTCGAGTCTTCCGAATCAAAGGCGACCGCGTCGGGGGAACCATTACAGGTTGGTGGGAAGGAGTAGGTCAGTTTGGATGGTCTTTTTCCCTGATACCCTGGGCATCCCTCTTCTGACCATGACTGATCAAGCTGGCAGCAGACGTTTAGGCCTTCCCGTACAAGCTGCCAAGTCTCACCGCCGTCGGAACTTCTAAAAGGGCCGATGCTGGACAGCCCAAAAAGCCGAGACGAATCCGACGGATCAATGGCGATATCCCAGAGAGTCCAATAGTCACCACAATAGAAAAAATCACAGACGCCATTGGTCTCGAGGCCCTGACGGCTGGCCTGCCAACTGTGTCCGCCATCCGATGAGCGGGCGAAACCTCCTGCGTACAACCCTGCATAAACGACGTTCGCATGGTGCCGATCGAGTCTGACCGAGGTGATGTCATGCTCGTCAGATTCCAGGACCACGTGGAGCTGAATCCAACTTCTTCCGCCATCATCACCTCGATAGGCAGTGAGCGGATCGCTGCAGTTTGCGAAAAGCACCGAGGAATCAAAGGGATCAACCTCCATGGCAGCGATCCGGACGTCATTCGGGGTTGACCCGATTTCGGTCCAGGAAACACCACCATCAGAACTCTTCATGATGGTCCGCTCTGGAGAGGTCGTGTACAGGACTTCGGGCGCCGAAGGATCCATGGCGACCACCGGACCAAGTCCCTCAGTACCGTCGATAAAATCCCACGAAACCCCAGAATCTTCAGACTGGTACAGCCCAGATCCAGCCCAAACACTGCTGTTGATTCCGGTCACCAAATGTTCGAGGTTCTCAGGATGAATCAGAAGTTTCCAGGCTCTTTGTGTGCAAAAGCCACCCATTCTCATCTGCCACGAGAGGCCACCGTCAGGGCTAAACATGACACCACGCTTCTCGCCGTTACCGATCGCAGCAGCGAGTTTCGAGTCGCGGGCCCCTTCGGCATG
>CBDTUG010000380.1:0-2942 GCA_965363555.1 uncultured Thermoanaerobaculia bacterium | reverse complement strand
ATGATCTCGAATTCGCCTGACGACGTCTTCCCCGATAAAGGCCAGATCAACCGTCTGCACGTATCGGCCCAGGGACTGGAGAAAATAGAGTGCAATGATGACAAACGGCAGCCGAACTAACTCGCTCCTGTCATGAGCGATGAATATGCCGTCCATGATCGGCTTCACCAACAACGCCAGAGCGCCCACCGCCCCTGCATATACAAGGCTGGCCACTGTCGCCCTGATGAAGCGGGGAACATACTGCTTGAGGTAGGGCCCCAAACGGGAAAAAAAAGTCAACACAGCACAGTCCTTCCTTGACAGCTGAAATTTCCCTCCCCCGCCGTCATGGATTCTCTCCATTGGGGTTTTCCAGATCCCCGGCCTCGCTGACCCTCTCCAACCCGTCCCAGGTACCATCAGCGTCGTCGAAATCAGGAAGATCCGGTTCTATGCCCCGAGCCTTATTGACCTGCCATCCCCAAAGGATGGCAAACTTCATATACGTGCCGTAGGCCTGAAGAAGACAAAAAACCAGCCCTCGAGCTCCATCGAGAACGCCGAGTTGCAGACCGTACACTTTGAAGAAGCGCCAAAGAGGCCGCGTGACGACATCACTAATACGCGCTCTTTTTCCGTCCCGCCACATCTGGCCGGCACCCCAGTAGCCGTACTTCCCCAGCCGAAAGGCGTATTCCGTAAAGGTTCTATCCACCATATGGTGTTCGATTGTATTTTTGAGAATCGGCACTTCACCGGTGGTGTGAAGCATCGAGTGCACCCTGCGGTTTTCGTAGAACGCCGTACCCGTCTTGAAAAACCGGGAAACCCTGTCCCGCTGCCAGCCTGAATACCGAATTCTCTTCCCCAGGAGATAGACCGTCCGGTTCATCATGTAGGCCAGAAATTTTGGCCCGGCTTTAAGTATCGCCCGAACCTCGTCCCGTAGCTCAGGCGTGCACCTCTCATCGGAGTCCAGGAGAAAAACCCACTGGCACCGGACTTTTTCCATCGCCCAGTTCTTCTGCGCACCAGCACCGAAATATTCCCTCTGGAAAAATCTGACCCCGTCATAGGACTGCGCAATCTCAGCCGTTCGATCAGTCGAGAAACTATCGACCACGATGATCTCGTCACACCATTGCAGTGACTCAATGCATACGCCGATGTTGTGCTCTTCATTAAAACACGTCACCAAGCCCGTAACCCCGTGCTGGGTCTCTTGCATTTTTTCTCCCCTCGGCTCTGCGATGGCCGATACCGATGACGCCAACGCCATCAATCGACAACCCGGCTCAACTCAGATGCTACCAGACCACGCTATGATGGTGACGATGAATGACCGTCTCCGACATGTCCTCCTCGTCGGGCTCAGCCCTGAAGCGCATGACAGTATTGCGCCGGCACTGCACGAAGAAGCATTTTCCGTGCACACGGTCGATGGTTCGCCGTTCGTTTTGGACTTGATCCGCGGAACGTCCTTCGAACTCATGGTAGTTGCCCACCCCATCGAAGGCGTCGCAATCGAGGAGGTGGTTGACGCCGCGAGGTGCTCTGGTTCAATGTGTGCCAACGTCAGCCTTCTGGTCATCACCGAAACCCAACATCTCGACCAGGCTGCTCGCTGGATAGACCACGGCGTCAATCGTGTCGTGACCCTCGACTGGCCACGCGCGAGGATCTGGCAGGCCCTGGCCGATCTTTTGAGTAATTCGCCGCGCGTGCCCCTGACGGCGACGATTCGACTGGAACTCCCACCAGAGTTGGCCAGGGATGCCATCCTTCTCCAGACCTTAGATATTTCGGAAACCGGCGCCTTTTTAACCGGTTTCCGCTCTCTTCCCCTCGGAACCCGATTTCGTTTCACTTTCCCGCTGCCGGGCATGGACGAGGCTGTGCAGGGCTCAGCCGAGGTCGTTCGCCGAACCCAGGCCGGATCTGAAGGTATCGAGGGCTTCGGTGTTCGCTATCTCAGCCTGTCGAACGAGAGTCGTCAAAACCTGGCCGGATTCATCGAACACCACGCCTAGCGCAATCTCCTATTTCCCAAATCCGCCGCCGAGAGTCCCGCCCGATGAGATCGAATTACCGCCGGAACCGGCCGATCCACCAACGTTGCTGATCAACGCAGTGCCCGAAGAAAGGTCGCCCAGGAGGCGAACGCGAGCCCGCTTCACGTGATAACTGCCCAGCCGGTAGGGACGTCCGGTGTAGGTTTCCATGATCCTGGCAACATAATTTCGAGTTTCACGATATGGAGGAATGCCCTGATATTTGGCTACGGCGCCTTCCCCGGCGTTGTATGCCGCCAGGGCCAAGCTGAGATTCCCCGAATAACGGTCAATCAGCCTTGAAAACTCCCTGACTCCTCCCCGAACATTCTGTTCGGGATCAAAGGGATCGTCGACATTGAGGCGGCGTGCCGTTTGGGGCATCAGCTGCATAAGCCCCATCGCACCCTTCTTGCTGATTGCTCGAGGATTGTAAGCCGATTCCGCCTGGACCAATGCGTCCACCAAACGAGGATCCAGCCCTTCCTGGCGACTCAGCCGATCAACCAGCGCCCGCAGATCGGCACGGGACGAATTGAGAGAATCGATTGATCGACCCTCGGGCGGCGCCATGGCATCCGAAAACCCAGGAACCAAACCGACCACCATCGTCAACATCAACCCACAAAGGACCAGAAATCTCAATGCCTCAAGCCTCCTCAGATTGCCATTATGACAGACAGCTCAGACAAAGCAAAAAGGTATCACCTAAACTGAGCAATTCTCATCGGCGACCTGCGCCAAGGCCTTGGACCCTGGTGTGCCCACGCTGGTCGCTTCGCTCCCCCACGTCTCCGCCATGGCCGCCCTTCGGACGGCGCGCGATGTCCCTACTTTCAAAAAGCCTCAACAGACAAACAGGTATGCCTACGTTTTTTTCAAGAACCAGAGCCTCAAGATCGGAAGAGC
>CBDTUG010000379.1:0-2943 GCA_965363555.1 uncultured Thermoanaerobaculia bacterium | reverse complement strand
ATCTGCTGAAGGCCTTCGAGGTCCTTTCCGGTGTGGCGGTGGTCCTGGGGCCGGCAGAGGATGGCGGTTACTGGGCCATCGGGCAGCGGGCGCCTGGTGTGGACTGCTTTTCCGGGGTGCCGTGGTCATCTCCGGGAACGCTCTCTGCCACGAGGGAGAAGCTTCGGTCTGGGGACGTGCGATGGGCTGAGACTGTGACCCTGGCCGATGTGGATACCGCAGAAGACCTGGATCTTCTGGATGCTGTGGAAGACGAATGATCAGAAGATGAAGAACCTCCTGGTGATATTGGGGCCGACGGCGTCTGGCAAGACCCGGCTTGGCGTTGAGCTCGCTCGCCTGGGCGGCGCCGAGATCCTTTCCGTCGACTCTCGCCAGGTTTACCTCGGCCTGGACATCGGCTCGGGAAAGGATCTTGACGAGTATGTCACCGGTGGGAAAAATGTTCCCTACCACTTGATTGATATCGTCGATCTCGACGTTGAGTTCAGCGTATTCGAATTTCAAAGGCGGTTTTTTGAAGTCTTCGAGAGCTTGCAGAAATTGGGAACGCCGGCGATTGCCGTTGGCGGCAGTGGCCTCTACCTTGAAGCGGTGCTCAAGGCGTACCGGATGGTCGATGTGCCGGTGGACGAAAGGTTGCGGTCCGAGTTGGGGACTCTCTCAGTGGAACAGCTCGGAGAGCGCTTGAAGAAACACCGTACGACCCATAACACCACCGACCTCAAGGACCGGGAGCGTTTGACTCGCGCCATCGAGATCGCCGAGTACACGGCCCGGCATGAGCCGGAGCCGGCCCCCGAGATCGAAGCCCTGGTGCTCGGTGTTCGCTGGGACCGCTCCGTCTTGCGGCGGCGCATTCGAGACAGGTTATCGGCCAGGTTGCGCGGGGGACTGGTCGAGGAGGTTGAGGGTTTGCACGCCGGAGGTGTTTCGTGGGAGAAATTGTCCTTCCTCGGACTCGAATACCGCTTTGTGTCGCAGTACCTGAAGGGTAAGATTCGATACAGCAACGACCTCAAGCAGAAGCTCAACTCCGCAATTTGCGCGTTCGCCAAAAAGCAAGAGACCTGGTTCCGGCGTATGCAACGCCGGGGAGTGTCGATTCACTGGGTCGATCAAGGCGACGTTTCCGAGGCCCTTCGTGTGATCGAAGCCGATGGCGGATTTGCGGGGATCGGAAGCCGGTCGTCATGACGGCTGACGAGCGTCGTTGTCAACGCTTCATAGAGTGGGTGGAGACGAGGAACAGTGCCTCCAGGCCACTGATTGGCACAGGCACCGAAGGCATCTCTCGTGCCGTGGTCATTCCGGTCCTGGCTGAGAGAGAAAACCTGTTCGAGACCCTGAATAGCCTCGCGCAGAATCCGGCCGGGGAGCTTCAAGATACGCTTGTCATCTGTGTCGTCAACAATCGGGCGGAACCCTTTGCGCGTGCCGATCAGATAACCGACAACCAAGACGCCCTGCGGCGCCTTGATCAGATTGTGCACGCCAGGTTTTCACCGGTCAATCCGGACGCCAGGATCAGCGCCTTACGATTGGCCTACATCGACGCCTCGTCGCCCGGACAGGAACTGGGGCGCAAGATGGGGGTGGGGGAGGCACGCCGAATCGGGCTCGACACCGCCCTCGGGGTTCTGTGCAGGAACGGGTATCCGGATGGCCTGCTGATCAGTCTGGATGCCGATTCCACAGTGGAACCCAATTACCTACAGGCCATTTCAGAGCATTTTGCCGGTTCGAACGCCGGCGCCGGGGTCGTGGCCTTCGCCCACCCTGTGCCGGACGACCTGGTGCACCGGGAGGCTATCCTTCTGTACGAGATCTTTCTGAGATATCACGAGTTGGGCCTTCGGGCTGCTGGATCTCCCTATGCTCTTCCGACAGTCGGTTCGACGATCGTGGCACGTGGGGGCGCTTATGTCGCCGCCGGTGGCATGAACCGCAAACAGGCGGGAGAGGATTTCTACTTCATCCAGCAGCTTGTCAAAACTTCATCGGTTTCCAGGATCGACACAACCACCGTCTTTCCTTCACCTCGTGCCTCGGACCGGGTCCCGTTCGGTACCGGCGCCAGTATGGGCCGGCACCTTCGCGGGGACGGGGACTTGCGTACGGTATATCACCCTGGGGGCTACCGGGTGCTCGGTGCGTGGCTGGCTCTGGTCCTGGATCATCTGGAGGATTCGGCTGAGGAGCTGCTCAACGGTGGCGGAGCCATCGCCCCCCAACTCGGGACCTTCCTGACACAGCAGGATTTCGACACGATCTGGCCGAAGCTCCAGCAAAACGCCTCGGATCTCGCCGGTCTGGCATCCCAGTTTCACCGGTGGTTCGATGGTTTCAAAAGCCTCAAACTGATCCATCATCTAAGGGATAACGGTCTTCCACCGATGGCAATTGAGGAGGCGGCCACACAATTGCTGCCCTCAATATTGGCCGGTGTCGGCTTGTCCGGTGAATTTGACCGATTAGCCTGTCTGCTCGACCAGATGCGTGTGGCCTGCCGGGGTTGGGATTGAAGCAGATTTCGGATTGCACAGCGTTTGCACGCGTGTTTACCTAAATTTAAGGAACAAGTTGCATAGAGGCTGCGTGTCGAAAGGCAGCCGCGACCTGAGAGGAGGCGCCATGGCCCCCCGATTCTTTGTCGTGCTCGTGACTTCAGCAGTGCTCTGCCTGGTTGCAATCGGGCATGGGTCCTTCTGGTGTCGTAGCGTATTTTCGGGCTGGCCCATTGTATAGGTCCCCTGAAACCGAGCTTCCTACGTTATTGACATTGCTACTTCAGGTGCAAGAATGGAGAGGTCTTGTGGAAAGCCGGGAAGAGCAAGAAGCTTCCGAAAGCAGTGGTTTTCGCCCGCCCTTCTCACCGGTTTTCGTCACGAGACCGCAAAGATGGTATGCAGCGTGGTTATTTG
The DNA here is from genome assembly GCA_965363555.1 of uncultured Thermoanaerobaculia bacterium. Classification (GTDB taxonomy): domain Bacteria; phylum Acidobacteriota; class Thermoanaerobaculia; order Thermoanaerobaculales; family Sulfomarinibacteraceae; genus DAOWGJ01. The sequence goes on along the minus strand of CBDTUG010000379.1, from coordinate 19 downwards.
AGCAATGAGGCGACGAGTC
>CBDTUG010000378.1:0-2963 GCA_965363555.1 uncultured Thermoanaerobaculia bacterium | reverse complement strand
CTCTTCCGATCTGTACCGCTTCGTCCTGACCAATGACCCTCTCGTGCAGGACCTCGTCCAGGTGCAGGAGTTTTTCGCGCTCTCCTTCGACCAGGCGTGTGACCGGGATGCCTGTCCACCGGGAGATGATGTCGGCGATCTCGGCGTCGGTGACTTCCTCCCGAAGCAAGGAGTTCTCAGTCGTCTGGTTTTCCATACGCGCCTCTTCGTCCTTGAGTTGAGCCTCGAGTTCGGGCAAAACACCGTGCTTGAGCTCCGCCGCGGTGTTGAGGTCGTAGGCGCGCTCGGCCTCCTCGATTTCTCGGCGAGTCTGCTCCAGACGTTCCCGCAAGTTTCGGACAACGTCAATCGCCGCCTTTTCGGTCTCCCATCGAGCACGCATCTCGCGCTCAGATTCCTCAAGATCGGCCATCTCCTGTCGGAGAGACTTGAGCCGCTGCTTCGATGCTTTGTCTTTCTCCTTCTTGAGAGCCGCCTCTTCGATCTGCATCTGCATCACCCTGCGGTGGATCTCGTCAAGGTCGTGCGGCATTGAGTCGATCTCCGTGCGGATCATTGCCGAGGCCTCGTCCATCAAATCGATCGCTTTGTCCGGCAGAAACCGGTCGGTGATGTAACGATTCGACAGCACGGCCGCCGCAACCAGGGCGTTGTCTTGTATGCGAACGCCGTGGTGCACTTCGTAGCGCTCCTTGAGGCCGCGCAAAATCGAAATCGTATCTTCGACCGTCGGCGGCTCGACCAGCACCGGTTGGAACCGGCGCTCCAGGGCCGCGTCCTTCTCGACGTGCTTGCGGTACTCGTCCAGGGTCGTCGCACCAATACAGTGCAACTCGCCCCGTGCCAGCATGGGCTTGAGCAAATTGCCCGCGTCGGTCGAACCTTCGGTCTTGCCGGCCCCGACAATGGTGTGCATTTCATCGATGAACAGGAGAACCCGGCCGTTGGAATTTTTGACCTCGCTGAGGACTGCCTTGAGTCGTTCTTCGAATTCACCACGATATTTGGCGCCGGCCAGCAGGGCGCCCATGTCCAGCGAGAAAACCGCCCGATCCTTGAGCCACTCGGGCACGTCCCCGCGAACGATGCGCTGCGCCAAGCCCTCGACGATCGCCGTCTTCCCAACCCCGGGCTCCCCGATTAGAACCGGATTGTTCTTGGTCTTTCGGGACAAAATCTGAACAGTCCGTCGGATTTCGGCATCACGGCCGATCACCGGATCCAGTTTGTTGGCCCGAGCCTGGGTCACCAAATCGATACCGTACTTGTCCAGGGCCTCGTACGAGGCCTCGGGGTCGTCGGAGGTCACTCTTTGATTGCCTCGCACAGCGGTCAAAGCTTTGAGCAACCTATCCCGGGTCAGCCCGAACTGAGCCATCAGCCGACCCGAAGCACTGGCTTGTCCAGTGTCAACAAGGGCCAGAGCCAGGTGCTCGACCGAAATGTACTCGTCCATCAGTTGTTTGGCCTCGTCCCCCGCCTGCACCAACATTTTTTGCAGAGCCTGCGTGATCATGATCTTGCCGGCCTCGGAGCCCGGCCCCGAAACGCTGGGTCGGTTCTTGAGGTCCGCTTCCAACGATGTTCGTATTTCTGCGGGGTCAATACCCGCTCGTTCGAACAGTCGCGGAAAAAGTCCACTCTCTTGCTCCAACAAGGCCAAGCCCAGATGATCAATGTCAACTTCCTGGTGCCCAAAACGCACGGCCAGGACTTGAGCCGCCTGCACGGCCTCACGGCTTTTCTGAGTCAGTTTGTCGAATGTCATGCTGTCCTCCTCGTTGCTCAGGCTCCAACAGCATCAATTTAACATCTGAGTTGATCTTTGTCAAGTTTAGAAAATTTTAAATTACCTCATATTTGATATAGTTTCAGTCAGATTCTGGCTGTGTGAATGACTTTCCGTCGCGGATCTCGGACGCGGGGCCCGACCAATAGCAACCGCACACCGCTCCTTCGAGGAGATAGATATTCGCCCACGGTCCTAGATCTTGAGGTACAATCTCCAAGACAGATGATGAAATGAACCTTTGGAGGGAAATAATGAAAAAGATTCTTGGACTGATTTTTGTAGTGGTGCTGGTGACCTCGTGTTCTTCAGTGTCAAACTCACATGTGGACTATGCTCGCGACTTTGATTTCTCCGCGGTCAAGACGTTCCAATACGTTGACACAGCCGAGAGCAACGCAAAGAACTCCCTGATGGCCGATCGGATCGCAAATCTGATCAAAAAAGAGCTCCGCGAAGGAGGTCTTACCGAGGTTAACGAGAATCCCGATATCGCCGTCACCTACCACGTCACGACCGAGGAAAATACCTCGTACAACACCACCAGCATGGGTTATGGCGGCTACGGCGGCTACGGCCCGGGCTGGGGTGGCTACGGCTACGGCGGATACGGCGGATACGGCGGCATGGGCATGGCAAGCTCAACTACCTACGCCACGACATACACCGAAGGCACACTGATAATTGACGCCTACAACCCCGAAACCAAAAAACTGGTCTGGCGTGGAACCGGGACGGTCACGGTCAAGGACAATCCTGAAAAACAGATCCAACAAATCGAGAAGATCCTCGACAAAATCGGGGGCGAGTGGGATGAGATCCTCGAAGGCCAAAAGAAGTAGTTGACCTCCGTTTTCAATATCAAACGGCGGGCAATGCCCGCCGTTTTTTTGTGTTGATTTGGAGCCTGACGATCCCAGAAAAGATCATGGGCCCAGAAAATCCCTTCGATCTCTTGTCTCGCGTTCTAGCTTCCCAGCGTTCCAGCTACCTCGACGCCCGATCAATAAACACCTGCTGGGCGCCCTTGGCAGCCTTACCCTTGGCAGGCCGTCGTCGGATGTAGGTCCCATCGGGTCCCATATCCCACGCCGAGTAATTGTCGGCCGCGTAGATCGCCAGGATCTCGTCGAGCTCCTTCTTGAGCTTGATATCTTCGACAGGGGCGCTGGTC
>CBDTUG010000377.1:0-2964 GCA_965363555.1 uncultured Thermoanaerobaculia bacterium | reverse complement strand
CGGACCCTGTCTGGATGCTGCTGTATTGCCCCGCAAAAATGGTCTTCGCACTCTTGCTGGTTCGCGGCATCATGATGTTGAAAAGGGATAGCCTGGCAATGTTCCATCTGTCTCGCAATTGGGCCATCATCGGCAGTCTCCTTTTCTGCTTCGTATTGACGATAATGCCGACAATCGATCGCTTAACCGTCACATTCCTGGTGGCTGGGTCGGTCCTGGCGTTTGGGGCATTATTCTCCGGTCTGCGACTGGCCAAAAACGATGCCTGGTTTTTGGTCGGGGCTACCGTGCTGTCCGGCGTGATTTCTCTTCACCATGGGCTCCGACTGATGCAGACGGGCGAAGACGCGGCAGGGGGCGCTTTCATCAGCTCACTCTGGTTCATTGATGTCTTTGGGGAGTTCTTGATCGGTCTGTTCTGCCTCCTGGCTCTGGGTCAAAGGGCGTTGCACGAAATGACCAGAGTCAACGAGACACTGGAATCCACCCAGCGAACCCTTCGTTCCCTGGTCGACGCCGACCCGTTGACGGGGCTCTACAACCGAAGGCGGCTGAGAAAATTTCTTGAGAAAACCAAGGCATCCGGAGGCAGTCTGGTCTTCCTCGATGTCGACGACTTCAAGGGCATCAACGACCGATGGGGCCATTTGACCGGTGACCAATGCCTTCGCCGAATCTCCGACGCGCTGAGGGAGGTCTTCAGGACCGAGGATGGTCTTTTCAGAGTGGGTGGCGATGAGTTTCTGGTTGTCGTCCCGACAATGAAACCCGGTGCCCTTGGAGAACGAATAAGGCGATTGAGGACCCAACTGGCCCCCTCGGGAACGAACGTCATTCCCATTTCTATCGCGGCCGGCATCGTCGAGTTGCACCCCGATCTGGCGATGGACGAGGCTCTGGCCTTGGCCGACACAGCGATGTACAGTGACAAGTCCAATTCCCGGAGAGCGAGGTGAGTATGGAATATCGTTACTTGGGCAACTCGGGCCTGAAGGTCTCGGCACTGTCATTCGGCGCCTGGGTGACCTTCGGATCCCAGATGGATCAGGATCTGGCCGAAAAGTGCATGCATACAGCCTTCAACGCCGGGGTCAATTTCTTTGACAACGCCGAGGTCTACGCCGCCGGGGTTGCCGAGGAGATCATGGGGCAGATCCTCTCGCGGTCAGGTTGGCGCCGATCCGACTTCGTCGTCTCGACCAAGATTTTCTGGGGCGGTGAGGGCCCCAACCAACGGGGGCTTTCTCGAAAGCACATCTTGGAGGGCGCCGACGCCGCTCTGGCCCGTCTCCAGGTTGACTATGTTGACCTGATCTTCTGCCACCGCCACGATCTCCACACGCCGATCGAGGAGACCGTCCGTGCCATGGACCATTTAGTCCGATCGGGCAAGGCGCTCTACTGGGGCACCTCCGAGTGGCCTGCCGACCGAATTCTCGAGGCGTGGCACATTGCCCGACGAGAGCACTTGACACCTCCCTTGATGGAACAACCCCAGTACAGCATGCTGCACCGAGACCGAGTCGAGAAAGAATACGCACCGCTCTATGACCAGATTGGTCTGGGCACAACGATTTGGAGCCCCCTGGCCTCAGGCCTCTTGACGGGCAAGTACAACGGCGGCATCCCCGAGGGCTCTCGCACCACGGTCCCAGGCTACGAATGGCTGCGCGACCGGGTCGAAGGGGAGAAGGCTTTGGCCGACTTGGTCAAAGTCCGGGCCCTGGCGCCGATCGCCGAAGAACTGGGCTGCACTCAGGCACAGCTGGCATTGGCCTGGTGCCTCAAAAATCCCAAGGTCAGTACCGTCATCACCGGCGCCTCCCGGCCGGAACAGGTTGTCGAGAACATGGCGGCGCTCAAAATCGTCGATCAGCTAGATGAGGGCGTCATGGCCCGGATCGAGGGTGTTTTGGATAATCGACCCGAGCCGGAGAAAGATTGGCGGTAGGCTCCGCGGCAGGTTCTATAAGCGAGAGCGCCCATTATCCCCAACGGGACGTGCCACTCTTTGCATTGTTCCGAAGGTAACCTTCAGCCATACGGATAATTGCGAACAACGCATTGGGTGGCAATCCGCGGCGAGCGCTTCAGCAACTGCATCAAAGAGAGCGAGTGCACGCCGCCACGGATATCCTGATTTCTCAACTGTGGACACGTCGTGTCTGCGGTTTTAGTAGCAACGGACTACGAAGCTCTTTGGGGTTGCTTGTTAAATTTCTTTTTTGCGCTTTGTTCCTTTTTGCTTTTCTTCTGTTTCTGACTCTTGTCCTTGTCCTTTTTCCCGCCTTTGTCTCCCATTGTGTACATCCTTCCCTTCGTTGCGATCCATCGTACCTATCATTCTCGATTCCTCAAACCTCGGGCCCGGCCTAACTTGGAGATCAATGGACCAGACCGCGCAGCGGTATAGGTCCATTGTAGCACTCCGTTTGGCGAATTATTTCATTTATAATCAATGGGTTACGGTTGCTGAAATAGGGCTTTTACCACGAATCCGAAACCGGGACAACCGACGGATCTGACTTTCCAATGATTTTACTTGTACGTTCGCCGGTAGCTTGGTGAACAGTGAATCGCGCGGTTATTGGCAGTTTGAGGTCACGCCGGTTACGAATGAGAAAAACGGAATACTCAATATCGAATGTTCCCGATCGGGAGTATTGGAATCGAAATGAACCGTAGCAGTGTATAGATTTTCGCCCTCTTGAAACGGCGAAATCTCATACCTGACGGAGGCCCGAATTACTTCATCGCCAGACAATATTCTGGTTGGATACTCTGCACTACCAAGGCTGCTTCGGAACACTCACGCGCCTGGAGTCATCCACAACACCGTCGATGGCTACAAATGAACTTCCGAATACACCATACGCTGCTGAAGAAAGCGTACCCAAGCACCTACTTAGCGTCGATTCAATGTCATAATCATTTCCTGAAATATCGTAGTCGGACTACGATACA
>CBDTUG010000376.1:0-2966 GCA_965363555.1 uncultured Thermoanaerobaculia bacterium | reverse complement strand
TCAGCGTCTTGGCCCTGAGACCCTGTGGTACGGCATTGGGTGCTGTGGTGTTCTTTTGTTGGCGGGATTCTCTATGCTGTCACGGAGATTTAGGTAGAGACCCGCCCGCCGGAGCCGGAACCAAATAGCCAGGCAACCGAGGCAAGCTGCCGACCGGGCTTGAGGGCAAATTCACCACAGAGACACAGAGAGCACAGAGAGAACACACAGAGGAGAGTTCCAACGGAGTCGTCAGTACCGCCCGGTTCGCGGACTTCGTCCGCCGATGGCAGAAGAGAAACGGGTTCCAAGAACGAGTTTTGTCACCCGCCTCCCTTCTGCCCCAGCACGCTTCGCGTACAACCGGGCTCCAGGACATTCCACTTGAAGCGGACCTTGAGCGCATTGGACTGGTTCGCCCGGGCGGGCAAAGCCCGCGTGCTGAAGGCCTGTACTTTGATGGGACGCCCTGCGTCTGAGGCGATGGACAGGCCTTCAGCTTAAGCCCGCAAGGCGGGTGAGCGAACGCCGGGAGCGCCCTTGGGTTGCCCTCTGTGTTCCTCTGTGCTCTCTGTGTCTCTGTGGTAATTCTCTTCTGAATGATACCGCCTCGTTTTTTCAGAGGTCCTGGCGTGTCGGTTGCTATTCTTACCCCTCGATCGTCACCAGTCGCCTGGAGTTCTCCTCGACCAGGGTGGGCACACTGACCCCGTCCACCTGGCCGAGAACACCACCCGGAAACGCCGTGAGAACTCGGGTCGGCGTTATCCGGTTGAACAAATCAGTTTCCGAGGCAGTCTCGGTCACCACGCGGATGGCGTGGGGCGTCAGCCCGCTCCAGCGCAGTCCGGGACCGTAGTCTTCGGCGCTCTCCCACAGAACATCGAGTTCTTTCCCCTCAAAACCCCGGGCGAAGCAGGCTTCAGCCTCCGCGTTCAGGCCGTGAAAATGACGACTCCGCTCTGTCGCGACCGGCCCCGGCACCTGATGGCCCATCGTTGCGGCCGGTGTACCTTCGCGGATCGAGTACCTGAAGATGTGCAGGTGGGAAAACTCCATTGCCTTGACGAAAGCAAGGCTCTGTTCGAATTCGGCGTCGTTCTCGCCGGGGAAACCGACCATGACGTCGGTGGAAATCGAGATGTCGGGGACCCGCTGCCGGGCCTCTGCCACCAGCGCCGAGTAGTCCTCCTGGGTCGTTCTCCGAGCCATGCGTCTGAGGGTGGCGTCGCAGCCGCTTTGTAGCGGCAAATGGAGGTGCGGCATCAGACAGGGGTCCGTGAATATATCGAAGAAATCCGGCGACAGATCCCACGGTTCGAGCGATGAGAGCCTCAGCCTCGGAACCGTGCCGAGGCCGAGGATGTTCTCGACCAGATGCTGGAGTCCTTCTCGATCTCCGAAATCATGGCCGTAGGATCCCAGGTGGACCCCAGAGAGGATGATCTCCTGGTAGCCAACATCGAGAACGTGTGAGATGTCGTCTAACACCGTTTGAGGCGATCGGCTGCGTCCTCGTCCACGGGCCACTGTGACGACACAGAAACTACAGGCGTTGTCACATCCGTCCTGGACCTTGAGGAAGGCGCGGGTCCTACGGTTTGGGGTGGGACCGCCACCCGGCTGGACGGTCTCATCGGCATCGTTCGCATCGATTACCAACAGGCCCTTCTCTTCCAGGATTTCGACCAGACTGTCCTTGTCGTCATTGCCGATGACCAGGTCCATTCCCAGCTCCGACACTGTATCGGGCGCCATCTCGGCGTAGCAACCAGTCGCGATCATCGTGGCGCCGGGGTTGGCGCGGCGCAACTGGCGGAGAATCTGTCTGGATTTTCGTGAGGCCATTGCCGTGACGGTACAGGTGTTGAAGATGCAGAGGTCAGCTCTTTCGCCGGCCGTGACCACACGGTGACCACGGCCTGTCAAAGACCTTGCCACGGCCTCCATTTCGCCGATATTTAACCGGCAACCGATGCTTTCTATGCGTACCCTAGCCACTCGAATTCCGTTTGCGGACGCCGCCGGCTGAAAGCTGACAGCTGAGAGCTGACAGCAGCCGGCGAATCCGGCCCCTAGCCGTTGATCAGGAGTTTGCGGATTTTTTCACGGATTATTTTTTTCTCCGCCTCAACGTATCGCTCATAATTCCGGACCTTGCCGTCCTTGACGATGAACATGATCGGATTGCGATGCACGTCGCCGTAATCGTTGAACTGGATGATGCCGGTGACGCCGGGGAATTCCGCCAGCTTGAATTGAAGTGTCTTCCGGATCTCGGGGGTTTCGAAAATCTCAGTCAGGCTTACGGTCAGCAGGGCAACCCGCATCGCATCGAAGGCATGCGCCGCGTAGATGTCGGGGTCTTGGCCGTATTTCTCTCGATAGCTGGTGACGAAGGGTTGCACCAACGGCCGCTCGTCAGTCACATCGAACGCCGGCTGGGGAAAATAGACCCCATCGGTAAGGTCCGGGTTTTTCTCGACCATATAGCCGCTATAGAAAGCCGAGGTGGCGCAGACGATGCCCTTGAAATCTTTGTCACGGAGCAGACGGAGCACGTCAAGGGTCTCGTTGGCATAGGCAATGATGTAGACGGATTCGGGATTGTGGGCGGCGCAGCTGTCGGCGGCTTGCTGCTCCCAGTCGGGATCGGTCAGCAGAATGCGGTCAACGACCTTGCCTTGCATCGCTTGTTCGAAGATGTGGCGGAAGGGGGGTTCGATGCCCCTGGCCTGTTCAGAGTCCTGGCTGAAGATTAGGACCGTGTCGAGATCTTGATCTTCCCGCAAGAAACGTCCAGCACGGCGCCCTTCCAACTCGTCTGAGGGAAAGATGCGGTAAAAGAGTTTGCTGTCTTTGGTCAAACTTGGCAGTGATGCCGACGGGGAGAGGCACGGAACGTTTGTGCGATCAATGACCGGAAGCATGGCCTTGGCTTCACCGGAGGTGACCCCGGCGTTCACCATTTTCGAACCCTTGGAAAC
>CBDTUG010000375.1:0-2971 GCA_965363555.1 uncultured Thermoanaerobaculia bacterium | reverse complement strand
CTCAGATTCGTACTTCTGGTGGGACTGACTGCCCTGCTTCTGGCCTCGTATCTTTTTGAGCGATCTGGGCGTCGCCAAGGTCATTGGTTCACGGCATCGTTCACCCTTCTCGCGCTTGCCTCCGTCGCCGGATACTTCAATTTCGGTCAGTTCCGATTCGACGACGGCTTCGTCAACGCCTGGGAGCACTACCACTTTTTCTTAGGGTCAAAATACCTGCCCGAAGTCGGATATGACGGTCTCTATGTCGCCACATTGATGGCTATTGACGACCGCCATCCCGGATCCATTGTTGATACCGAGGTCCGAGATCTCATGAACTTCAACATGAATACGGCCATTCTCTATTTTGATCAGCGGGAGGCGGTCAAGGCCCGATTTACGCCGGAGCGGTGGGTCGAGTTTGAGCGGGATGTGAATTTCTTGAGCGTTTACTATAGATTGCCTATGGCCGTTATCCTGCAGGATCACGGGAATACGGGGTCTCCTGCTTGGGCGATGGCCGCCCGGATTTTCACAGCGCCTTTTGCGGCCGGGCCAAGGGTGCTGGATGCAATTTCATTCCTGGACTCGATACTGTTGCTGGTGATGTTTGGTGCTGTCTGGAGAGCCTTCGGTTATCGGGGGATGTGCATTGCACTGATCATCGCCATGCTGACACCGCGTGGTTATCTTTTCCTTGGAGGGAGCATTCTCCGATTGGATTGGCTCTTCGCACTGGGTATGGCCATGTGCTTCTTGAAGCTCAAATATTACAAAACAGCCGGCGCGTTCCTGGCGTGGGCGATTGCGAGCAAACCCTTTTGCGCGCTCTTTGCTGTTGCTTTGGGGTTCAAATTCCTGTGTGCCGCATGGAAGGCTCGAAGGATCATCAGAGACCATGTGGCCTTCGTAGTGTCTTCGGTTGTGGCTCTGATGCTGATCGTTCTCCTGTCTTCAGTGACCTTGGGTGGCTTCGGGATTTGGACGGACTATGGCCAGCGCATCACGGTGAACTTGAGCGAAGGACACTACAACGACAATCATTCGTTCAACGACGTATGGCTGCAGTTTTCCAGCGACTGGAAGAACGCAGTTTGGGACTGGGTTCCGGAGGTTCACGCCGCAGGCCTTCATGAGGCCAAAGAAAAACGGGGCCGACCGTCGTTTGTCGTGGCGAGGGTGCTCCTTGTGCTGTTACTGCTCGCCGTGACGACCCGATATGACGACGAAGTTTTTGCATTTTCCATGGGTGCACTGTGTATTTTCGTTGTCTTCGTCACAAACACCTATTACTGGCAAATGCTCTGTATTCCGGCGATCGTCTTCGCCCAGCGCTATCGCGAAGATCTGAGGTCGTTCCTCTACCTGCTCTATCTCAGTATGTTTCTCACAGGGTCGTACCTCTTCATCCATATCGCCGGTGACACTCACCGGCATCTTCAAGGGTATTTCGGAAGTATCAGGCTCTTCGTCCTGTGTTTGCTGATGGTCGGGGTTGAAATTTTTTGGGCGCTGAAAACAAAACGCGGCGAGGGGGTAAATCCAGCGTAAACTTACATCCATGATGAGCGATCCTCTACGACGCATTCTGCACTGCGATATGGATTGTTTTTTTGCCGCGGTTCATATGCGCGACGACCCGGGCCTGCGCGGCAAGCCTGTGGTGGTCGGTGGTGATCCATCGGGTCGCGGTGTGGTAGCCGCTGCCTCCTACGAAGCCCGAGCGTTCGGCATCCACTCAGCGATGCCCTCGGCCCAGGCCCAACGTCTGTGCCCACAGCTGATCTTCTTGCGTTCGGACTTTGGCCGCTACCGCGCGGAAAGCGAGAAGATCTTCGACATTTTCCGACAGTTCACACCCCTGATCCAAACGCTCTCCCTCGACGAGGCCTACCTCGACGTCAGTGAACACCTGGGACCCTACGGTTCCGCCACGGCCGTAGCCGAAGCCATTCGCCGCCGCATCCACGAGGAACGTGGCCTCACTGTCAGCGTTGGCGTGGCCCCGAACAAGCTGGTGGCCAAGATCGCTTCTGATCAGGACAAGCCCGATGGCCTGACCGTGGTCAGGCCCGACCAGGTGGTTGCTTTCTTGGCGCCCTTGCCGGTCCGACGCATCCACGGTGTTGGCCCGGCCTCGGAACGGAAACTGGGCGAGATGGACATCACTACGGTGGCCGAGCTTGCCGCCACACCGCTGGATCTCCTGCTTCTTCGATTTGGCCACTGGGGGCGCACCTTGTGGCAGTACGCCAACGGCCTCGACGAACGTGAGGTCAAGACCGACAGGCAACGTAAGAGCATCGGCACCGAACGCACTTTTCGCCACAACGTGCGGGACATCGAGGAGATGGAAGAGATTCTGCAGAAAATGACCCTTGAGATCGTTGGGGGGCTCGAGAAACGAAAAATCTCAGCCTGCACCATCACCGTCAAGGTCCGTTACCCCGATTTCACCACGCTGACGCGTTCCCACAGTTTTGATGGTCCCACCACATCAGTGGAGCGCATCAATAATTGCGCCAAAGACCTGCTTCGCCGAACCGAGGCGGCGAAGCGCTCGGTACGCCTGCTCGGTCTCAGTGCCGAAGGACTGGTCCCCGCAAAGTTGGAGCAAATGACTCTCTTCGATCAAGCGCAAGGGCTCGATGATCATCTCGGCAGGGCGGCCGAACCGGTGAGGGAATACGGGGGCGAGGATCAGGGACCGGAGAAATTCGGCGAGAATAAAAATGGGAAAACTCCCGACCCCTCGTACAATGCCAAATAACGATGCAGGGGGCTTGAATGGCTGAATCCAGGCGAATCTCACTCGACGACGGTTATGAGTTAGAGCGGGGGATTCGAATCAAGAACCGATTTTTCAAGTCGGCTCTCAGTGAGCAGTTGGGGGATTCAGACCACGGGCCGCGACCGGAATTGATCACCCTGTTCCGCCGGTGGGCGGAGGGGGGAAGCGGCCTGTTGGTGACCGGGAATGTCATGATCG
>CBDTUG010000374.1:0-2989 GCA_965363555.1 uncultured Thermoanaerobaculia bacterium | reverse complement strand
CGACCCTTGTCGGGATTGCCCAACAGGAGCTCGACAGATTTCAGCGGTCGCGCTCCGGTTCAACCGGAGCCGGTTCGACCTATTCCGGTGGTGCGGATGGTGATGGGGCGGCGGAAGAGGAGTACCAAGAGGGTGGGACGAACTCAGGTTCATCATCAAGCGGAGGGCAGCAGTGCATGGTTGATCCCTCTATCGGGGAGTTCGGCGGTGCCTCAGATCGGACCAGTTTTTACGTCGAGGAATCCCACCGGACCACCATGGGCCGAACGTTCCGAGTCTACAAAATCTACCGGGCCAGCCCCGACCATGTCTCTGCCTTGCGTTCCGGGGGCAACACCTTTTACGGTGGTTTCTCTTCGCTGAACGCAGCCCAACAAAAACTCGATCAGCTTTGCCCGCCCGCCCAGCGGGGCACGGGCAGTGTGAGATTCAACTAAAGCCGCATACGCTTTCCCAGTGGCCCGATCTGCCCCACTGGTCAGGTTGTCCCCGGTTTCGGCGACGATCCCGGGAACGGGTCCGGCAACGGCGGCGAAATCCGCCCCTGTGAGGACAGCAGCGTCAGGGTTGATGGTGTTGTCATGAAATACGCTGCACTCTACCCGATGTTCCGACCGGTTTTCGAAGCGCCAGGCCCAACAGTTATGACGTTGGGCCTGGCTCCGTTTGACTTCGAATCGTTCAATTCCCGGGAGCTTCCCTTCACAGGTAGTTCAGAGTTCTTTGATCTTGATCGGCGGCATCGACTGGTTCAGTGAATCGGGTGGGGCAGAGGCCATCTGATGTGAGCTTCCCGGATTTCCCTTCTCGAAGCGCACCAAATTCTTGCGTTGGTCGATGGTCACGACGAACTGACTCAGCAGGCCAGAACCAATATTGGATTGAGTGCCGTGGTGAAGCCTGTCGAAAAACAAGGTCGGGTTTTCGATCGTATGGCCGGCCAGATTGACAGTGCCGTCGAGGGTTGCGGCCGATATCTCGAATGTGCTGCTGGCTGTCTTGCGCTTGCCGACGACCTCCAGCGGCCCGTCCAACTCAAGGTGCTTGGCGACGCCTCGGGCCAACGACAGCTGTCCGGGGTTGCCGATATCGAGGACAGCCTGCACGGTCAGTGGCCCAACCAGGACCTGGACCGACGGGACGCCAATTTTGCCTGTGAGGTAGGGCACCACATTGTCTTCGGTGAGATCGAGTTCGCCTTTGGTAAAACGCAACTCACCTTCGGCCAAATCCAGGGTCACCAGGTTGCGATCGAGGTCACGCACGCTCAAAACGCCGTCAAATGAACGGTGGCCGTGGCCCAGGGTTTTTTGTAGGTCAAGGAGCCCGACTTCGAGGTCACCGAGGGCAGCTCCGCCGATACGTACGCCGGGGAGGATGACTGTCTTGGCGGTGTGCTGATTGCGGCCGCTGGGATCGCCGATCTGCTGCTCACCGATAACTTCAAGACCGAGGTTTTGTGCGACCTCGGCATCGATGACGCTGCCTCCAGCGCCAGTGTCAAGGACCATTTTCAGTGGGGCACTCCCGTTGACTTCGATCTCCACCACCGGGCGGCCCGAGCTCATGTCAAGAGGGACCATCGTCGCTGCGACTACGGTTGTTGCTGCCCAAAAGGAAGCCAGGCAAAGGATTGAAATTCGTCTTTTCATCGTTGTCTCCTTGCCGCTGAGATCGGGAATATATCCCGTCGCGACGGCACGTCTGCAGGTCTTGTGCCACACTGGGTGGCTGTCAAGAATTCGAAGAAAGAGGTCATAAGTGCTTTTAAATATTGTTTTAAGTCTGAATGTGCGGGCCGTTTGGCCACCGTTTAATCTGCCGGCTATGAGGATGGACGGTCCATTGCTCTGTCACACCCTCCTTGAGGTATCAAGGGGCCGGCAGGCGAACCCGCCGGCCCCCCATTTGAATTGGTCGTCAGCTCTCCTGGTGATACTTGGCCAGATGCTCTTTGATGTACTTCTTCTGGTATTCCATCGGCATGGTGCCGAGTTTGGCTTTGAGCTCGAGTTTTCCACCCTTGCGCAGCACGGTGTATTTGGCTTTTGAGCCCGGCTTGAGTTCGCTCCACGCCTTCTTGACGGCTTTCATGTTGTCATTCGTATAGTCCTGGCCGTTGATCGCGAGCAAGACGTCGCCCTTTTCGAAACCGGCCTGTGCGGCTGGTGAGTCCGAAACGACTTTGGTGATCGTGTAGTGACCGTCCGTTTTTTTGTCCATTTCAATGCCAAGCCACGGCTTCTCGGCAAATTTGGCGGCCATCTTTTTCTTGCATTCGTCCGGTGTGCCGTCACATTTCTTGTCACACTTTTCGCCGGCCATGCCGGGAACGGCCATTGCCATGATCAGAATGGCTACCACAATACAAAGACTCCGTTTCATGATTTCCTCCTCTTTCTCGCGATCTGTTCCGGAGACGGTCCTCTGCGTCCGTTCCGTTTGATGATGACGTCGGGCCGAGGCCGGCAGGGGAGACGGTGCTTCTGCATGTCCTCAAGATCGGCCATGCAGATGTCAATGTCCTGACCGTTGTGTCAAAAGCTGCAAAAGATGTCACCAAGTTGCAAAAGGTCCGGCCAAAGGGATTTTGTCGGGTTATATTTGAATTGGGTCAGAGATGGAAGGAAACGAAACCGTGGCAACACCAGGCATCGATAAAGCAAGCGCCCGTGAACTCCGGGCCGTCGAACGCAGCGTATTCCGCAAGAGATTCGCTCTGTGGGGCGGCCTTGTCGCCGTCATAACATCTCTCGTTGTATTGCTGGTCCTGCAGTCGTGGTGGTTGGCGGACTTGGAAGAAAAAGCCGCGATCGCCCGCAAGGCGACGTTTAGAAACGTGCTCGATGCGATCACCAAAGAAGTGCACGTGCACTATCTGAAGATCTCCGAACGTGCATTGAATTTACCGCCCGAGGTCTTTGAGGCCAAGGTGCTCAAAAAAGCCGGTTTTTTCTTCAAGAAGAAGGAGATCTTAGAGATCGGAAGA
>CBDTUG010000373.1:0-2990 GCA_965363555.1 uncultured Thermoanaerobaculia bacterium | reverse complement strand
GGTTGATCGGTGGCGTGATTGCACCGGCGCGGTGAGAAGGCATTTTCTCGCAAAGCACGCAGAGAGCGCAAAGGAAACACAGAGGGAGTTATTTTCTTCTTCTTTGCGCGCTTGGCGATCTTTGCGAGAGAAATGTTTTGGGCGTTCGCCCTCAACCCAGGCGCTCGACCAACCAATCAGCGATGAGGCTTTCAGCCCAGAAGACGGGTTTGAGCGGGTTGGCGCCGGTGATGAACCCGACGTGGCCGCCCAGTTCGGTGATCAGTGGATTCAGCATCACATTGGCCTCAAGGACCGCCCCTGGGATGGCCGCCGCCGGCAGGAAAGGGTCGTCCGCTGAGTGGAGAACCATGGTCGGAATACGGATGTCGCCCAGAAAACCCGCACTCGATGACCTGGCGTAGTAGTCCGCCGCCCCGTCAAAACCATGCAGGGGCGCCGTCGCCGCGTCGTCAAATTCCCTGAAGGTCCGAGACCTCATGGTCCGTTCCAGATCGATCAACGGTCCCAAATCCGCGGTCCTGATTCGTGCCTTTTTCTTGAGCGAACGCAACAGTCGTGTGACGTAGACCTGAGCGAATCCGTTCTCCATAAAATCTGCGCCCGCTGAGAGATCGAATGGCACGGACCACGCCGCGGCGAGGTCCAACCCCGATTGCTCGCGGCTCTCCCCAAGGTACTTCAACAGGACGTTCCCGCCCAGGGAAATGCCGACGGCCACCAGCCTCTTGTGGGGGAACCGCTTCTTGAGTCGGCCCAATACCCACTTTGGATCTGAGGTCTCGCCGGAGTGATAAAGCCGCAAGCCCCGGTTGAGCTCACCGGAGCAGGATCGAAAGTTAAGGCCTACGGTCTGAATTCCACGCCGGCTCAGCTGTTCATAGAGCTGGAAGGCATAGCCCGATCGAGCGGAACCCTCCAACCCGTGCATCAGTAATACAAGGCAATCCTCACGAAGGCCCTCAATGTCGACAAAGTCCAAATCGACGAAATCCCCATCCGGCGTGGGCCACCGTTCCCGCCTCAGGGGAACTCGGCCCTTGGGGCGCAACAGCCGCGCCCCGAGCGTTTGCGCGTGGGGACCGCGCGCCCACCAGGGCGGATGAAACGAGGGGAATTCGGACATCGAGAGAGTCTACCAAGGCGCTCTATATCACTGCGGATGAGCCGCCCCTCTTACAATTTGGAGTGATATCCGTTGGTGCTCAGCAGACGAACCACCATGATCTTCGTGCCGGGGCTTGGCTTGGTTTCCTCGGAACCTATTTCGGACACGTCATTCCAAACACTCTTGGCGGGAAGACAGCTCCGCACGATGTCCCCACGACCCTGCGCCAGTGGCAGACCCTTCAAGCGACTCTGCCCACCGTGAGCAGTATCGCGCTCCTGGCCGGCGCCGCCTTCGGTCTGGTCATTCTTTGGCGCACGGGGTTATGGCGGCGCCCGTCGATCCTTCGAGAGAGATCTTGGCAATGGAGATCGGAGGCTTCGGCTATTTCGGCCAGCGCCGAATCCTCGATCTCGCTGGTCTGGTCAGTCCCCGCCTCACGGAGGCAAAGTTCGCCGGCGATCGACCAGGGCGGGTGGCTGAGCTACAACCCGCTTACATCCTTGCAGGCCAACCAGACCCATTGATGGAGCAGGTACTCAAGCACGAGGGAGTCCGCGGTCGGTACACAGAGGTCACGCGCTTCACTGAGGGCAAAGCCCTCGTTCGCCTCCTGCGCCGGCGCGACTTGAAAAATATAGCGGCTTCAGGCACGACGAAATGAAGCAATCAACTCAAAGGACATTGAGCCCGTGGCGGGTCATTCCGATGGCGAATCCGAGACCGCAGGTGAGCAGGTAGACCCAGTACCACGGGAGGGCACCGAGGACGAAGACCCATCCTCGGCGGCGGGCAAAAAAGAGCACCAGACCGGCGTTGACCGTGACCAGAATCACCATCATCAAAGCGACGGCAATCAACAGTGGCGACCACCACAAGGCTGCAGCTGCAGTAACCGGCATCAAAAACGCCATGGCGACGCTGATTCGGTCTCTGGTTTTGACGTTCAGGTCATTGGGCAGCTTGCCCTCCTGGAGCATGAGTTCGGTCCACGGCACGGCACGACGGAACAAATCGGTACTGAGCATGGACCCTATGCGCCAGGTCTTGAGATGCTTCACTTGGAGCGTCTTGTCGAGGAGAATGCGGTGACCTGCGCGACACAGCCGCCGCCCGAGTTCAATATCCTCGACGCTCGGTTTCCGAAATCTCTCGTCGAAGCCACCAATAGCCAAGAAAATTTCCCGGCGAACGGCGCCGCAGGCCCCCCAGAAGGTCGATGCTTCGGAACTGGAGTTTTGATGCACGTAGTGATGGAGCAGGTTGCGATATTGGGATAGGAACCCGGCCGCTCCTGGAGCGTCGTCATACGATCCGATCACAGCCGCTGGGCCGTCGTCGGTTCCGAAATGGCTCACGAGTCTGCTGATGATGTCGGGCGGCAGTTCGACGTCGGAATCAACGAAGAACAGCACGCTGCCGGCTGCTCGACGGGCGCCGTGATTTCTCGCTGCCGCAGGCCCGGCCCTGTGCTCCAGGGTCAAGACTGTGGCGCCAATGGTGACAGGCTGACCAGCATCCGTCTCGCTGCCGTCGACGACGACAATGATCTCGCCAGGGGCTGGATCGAGCTGGCGAAGACTCTCCTTGCAGCGCTCCCACTGTGAGATATCGCCGCCAACGGGAACAACGATCGACACATCTTCAGGCCGAATGCCTGGCGTTCCCACCAGGGATCTGATTTCAGCCTGATTGTTAGCCCGCACTTCTCACCGGTTTTCGTCGTGAGGGCGTCGAGGTGCTTTGCCCAGTGGAGTTTTCGATCCGAGGGGCGCGGCTTGTACTTGACAGTACGTAGGGACATCGCGCTTTGCCCGGAGGGCAAACACGGCAAAGCCGTGGAGGTCGCGAAGCGACCAGCGTGGGCTGGAGCACCCCGAGG
>CBDTUG010000372.1:0-2992 GCA_965363555.1 uncultured Thermoanaerobaculia bacterium | reverse complement strand
CAACGCCTTGAGAGGCAACCGCGTGATGCCGGCCCTATTTTTTGGAGCGCTTCGACTCAAAGCCGGGTCCTTGGTCGCCTTGCGCTGGTCGTAAGTGACGGTGTTGATGTCTTCATCAAAATCACCGGTCTGAAGATCGACGGCTCGTATCCGGATATTGGCGTCGAAAATCTGTTGAACTTCGCCGGCGGTGATCGCCTGGCCCTCTTCCATCAGGCCGGCAACGATCAGCACTTTCTTCTGTCGGTCCAGGACCTTGTTCAGGGTCTGGCGTTCCTTCAGGACGACCGCCGACGTCGCCACCACGATGGAACAGACGAGACACACAACTGCGGCAAAGCCGATGATGTAGGCGTTACTGTACTGCTTCATGGCGTACAGCCCTCCGTTTGATATTGGCCTGAACGACGAAGTGATCGATCAGGGGTGCGAACATGTTCATGAACAAGATGGCCAGCATCATGCCCTCGGGATATGCCGGATTGACCACCCGGACGAGTACGACCAGAACACCTGTCATGAAGCCGTAGATCCACTTGCCCCTGTCCGTGAAGGACGAGGACACAGGGTCAGTGGCCATGAAGACCGTTCCGAAGGCCCACCCGCCAAGCACGATGTGCCAGTGGAAGGGCAGAGAGAACATCGCATTGGTCTCCGATCCCACCTGGTTGAGCAGGAAGGACATGGCGAAGGTCCCAAGAGTGAGGCCGACGATCGTGCGCCACGAACCAATCTGGGCGGCGACGATGACCAGAGCGCCGACGATACACAGCAGCGTCGAGGTCTCGCCCATTGAACCCGGGATGAAACCGATGAAGGCCTGTCGCCAGGCATCGGCCCCCAGGTTATTGATGGCTTCCATGCCGCCCGAGGCAGCCTGGCTCAACCAGGTCGCCCCGGAAAAACCATCCACGCCGACGAAATTCGCGGCGATCCAGGGCGCGTCGCCGGAGATTTGTGCAGGATAGGCAAAGAACAGGAAGGCTCTGGAAACCAGCGCCGGGTTGAGAACATTCATGCCCGTTCCGCCGAAGATCTCCTTGCCGATGAAGACGCCGAATGCCGTCCCCAACGCAACCTGCCACAGAGGAATGGTCGGCGGGAGCGTCAGCGGCAGGAGGAATCCAGTGACGAAGAAACCCTCGTTGATCTCGTGTTTGCGCACTATCGAGAACGAGACCTCGATGGCGCCGCCTGCGGCAAAGCAGGTGATGAAGATCGGAAGGAAATAAATCGCGCCATGCACAAAGTTTGGCCACAGAGCATTGGTGAAATCAAAGCCCATGGCCTGGAAGAGCCCAGTCTGCCAGTCATCCAGGGGCGTGCCTCCGGCGGCAATTGCCAGATGGGCTTGCCGGCCGACATTGAGCATCGCCATGAAGACGATCGGCAGCAAGCCGAAGACGACGACGCCCATCATGCGCTTGAGGTCCAACCCGTCGCGAACATGGATCGTGCCTTTGTTCACCGACGAGGGCGAATACAAAAGAGTATCGGTCGCTTCCCACAGGGGGTAGAGTTTTTCCAGTTTGCCGCCTTCTTCAAACAGCGGCGCCTGTTTATCGAGGAAAGTGCGAAGTATACGCATCATCCCTCCTTCCAGATCGTGGTCAAATTGCGACGAAGATGGACACCAAAGTCCTCTTTGCCCGGGCTAACGAAGGAACACAGGGAGAGGTCCTCCTCGTCCAGTTCGAGGCAGCCGAGGGCCTCCGACCGTTCAATGTCATCCATCGCGAGAGCGCGCAACAAGAAGGTGGGCATGATGTCCAGCGGCATCACCCGCTCGAACATGCCGATCGGCACCATGGCCCGATGGCCACCGTTGGTGGAGGTGGTCATGTCGAAATTCTTTTTACCGATCCAGGCGGCAGCAAAAGCACGAACTGTCGAAAAGACGCCGAAACCCGGCATCACCCAGCGGAGGAAGTGGCGTTCCCGACCCTCGGCCAATGCGGAAACCTGGTTGGTGTAGCGCCCGAGATAACCCCAGACCTCGCCCCAGGCGATACCGCCGTGCAGCACCGAACCCGAGATCACCCTGAGATCGTCTCCGTTCAGTTCTCCGGCGAGCAACTCGTCGACGCTGGCACCTAGCCGGGTCTTCAACAGACGCGGATTGGTAACGACTGGCCCTCCGAGGGCCACAACCCTGTCAACAGGAAAAACTCCGGTGGCAAAGAGCCTACCGATGGCGGCGACATCCTGGTATCCGATGTACCAGGGCACACCCTTGCCACCGACAGGATCGAGGAAGTGAATATGGGTTCCGGGAAGTCCTGCCGGGTGTTTGCCGGCAAATTCGGCGATTTCGACCCGAGGGGCGTCGCCACCATCGATCGAGGATCCCCGTTTGCGGCACAAGAAGACCGTACCCTCGGTCAGAGTCGCCAGCGCCCGAAGGCCGCGATGGAAATCATCCATCTGCCCTTCGAGGACCACCTCCGGGTCCGCAGTCAGCGGAGAGGTGTCGATCGCCGTCACAAAGAGCGAACGACACTGGTCCGTGGGCGCCGGCACCTTGGAAAAGGGCCGTTGCCTCAATGCGGTCCACAGGCCGGACTCAACCATCAGAGCCCGAACGGCCTCACCGTCCAGATCTCGTGGATCCTTGCCGGCATAGCTCTGGAACTCCTGGGTCGCCGCAGGCGAAACCTCGGAGCTTCGTTCGCTGTCTGCCAACTCGATCACAAGAGACTGCAAGGCCCGTCGTGCGCCTCGGTTGATAGCGACCACGGTTCCGGCCCCAGGCGCCGTGAAACGAACGCCCTCAGTCTTGCGATCGTCGAACAGAAGCTGGCCGCGTTTGACGACATCGCCAACCCCAACGTGCATTCGGGGCTTCATGAACGGATAGTCGTCAGCGACCACCGCCACCCGAGTAATCTCGGCACCCGGATGAACCCGTTGTTCGGGCCTCCCGGAAATGGGCAGATCGAGCCCCTTTTTGATGACGTGAACTGCCATCGGCAAATACCTCCTCACCCGGCAA
>CBDTUG010000371.1:0-3006 GCA_965363555.1 uncultured Thermoanaerobaculia bacterium | reverse complement strand
TGCCGGCCAGACCCCTGAAGGTCGAGCTGTCCGCACCCATGGCTACACCAAGGCGAGTGATTTCGAGCGGACCCCGCGTCATCAGAGCCGCCTGCGTGTTGGCGCCCAGTCCCAGCCCGTCAACGATTCCCGCTGCGATTGCCACCGGATTCTTCAGGGCCCCGGCCAGTTCTACGCCTACAAGATCCCGACCGGCATAAAAGCGTAGATGTCGGTCCGAAAAAGCCTCTTGCAGACGAGCAGCCACCAGAATGTCCGGACAGGCCAATACCGCCAGGGACGGAACCCCAAGGACAACTTCCCGTGCGAAGGTCGGCCCCGACAAGGCGCAGAACCGACTCGGGGGCAGGTTGAGTTCGTCAAAGGCAATCTCATCCATTCGTTTCAGTGTCGTGCTTTCGATTCCCTTGGACGACGAAACGACCCTGACCGCAGGCCGCAAAAACCCACTCAGGGTGTCCATCAACGGTCTAGAGAATTGAACCGGGACGACCCATATCCACACATCCGAATGCCGGGCCACCAACTCCAGGTCCGAGCTGGCAATCAGCCCGGGGTGCAAATCAAGGTCTGAAAGGAACAACGGATTGCGATGGTCACGGTTGATGCCCTCGGCAACCTCGGGCTCCCGGGCCCAGGCACGAACATCCAGGCCCCTCCTGGCCATTTGTTGAGCCAAAGCGGTTCCCCAGGATCCTGCTCCAAAAACACTGACCTTCATGGTTTCCCCTTATGATCCCAGTCCTCAAAACCGATACGGGGTTCTGTCCCCTGTATCAGGTTTTCCATATTGGAACGGTGTTTCAAAACGATCAACGCCGCAACGGCAACAATGGCCCACATCACGGGTTCTCCTGGAGGCTCCAACATATAGAGCAATACCGGGAAACACGCAGAGGCGACCATCGAACCCAGGGCAACATACCGACCGACGCCGACGACGATCAGCCAGATGATAAAAGCCACACCAGCAGCCACAGGCGCCAACACCAGAAAAGCGCCGAAACCGGTGGCTACGCCTTTGCCGCCCCGAAAACCAAGCCACACCGGAAATATGTGACCGACAACCGCCGCCAGCATCGAAAGGGCTAGCCACCGGCTGGACGGGTCGTACCACTGCATCACCATCACTGGGAGGGCGCCCTTGGCCATATCGACGATGGTCACCACGGCGCCGATCCTCATTCCTGCGGCCCGGGCGGCGTTGGTTCCACCAACATTTCCAGAACCGGAAAGGCGCACGTCTTTCCCCGTGACCCACCTGACCACGAGCAGGGCGGTCGGCAGTGAACCCAGAAAATAGGCCCCCACCACAATCAAGATTTCACCAATCATGCCAATCGAATCCTCTCAAAACGAGTGTACACGGCTCCGCCGGGCTGCAAGTCAGAAGTAAAAACGACCACCTCTCGGGCCTGGAACGGGGCCAGGTGAAGAGCCTGCCCCCAGTCAAGAAAGTTCCGAACGGCTCCGGGAGGCCAGGGTTTCACCAAACGGGCCTGGGTCAAGTGCAGGGCCCAGGATTTGTCCCGAGTTTCAAGCTGGAGCATTGACACCGCCTCTTCAACAGCATCGAGAACCAGATCGATCCCTTTCGCCTTGCCACCGACCCACGCCACTCGGGGTCGGGAGGCGCTTGGAAAAAATCCTGCCCCACCAAGGGTCACGGTCACCGAAGGTACGCCCTCCAGAACAGACGACAAACGCGCAGCCAACGCCTCAAGCCCAGTCGATGAAACCTCTCCCAAGAACCGAAGCGTCAAATGTTGATTCTCAACCCGAACCCAACGTGCCCTTGGAAGCGTGCTCTCCAACCCTCGGCGGCTACTGACAATCGCGCTGATGACATCCTCTGGGATCTCGATCGCGATGAACGCACGATCGGTCATGTGGTGTCCATCTCTGCACCTCTGCGTCTCTGGGTTTCTCGTTTTCGTATCATGCCGACCCGACAAGCAGCTGCCGCCGCAGAAGATCGAGAACCACATTGACGCTCCACTGCCGGACGATCGAGCGATCTCCCGGGAAGACCTGGTGATGGGCAACGACCCCGGGCGGACCCGCCACCGCCCAGTGGACCAGACCGACCGGTTTCTCATCGGTTCCGCCAGAGGGCCCTGCGATACCCGTGACTCCCAAACCCCAATCGGTCGAGAAACGCCGCCTGACTCCCTCGGCCATGGCTTGAGCGACCGGCTCGGACACCGCGCCATGTTCGACCAGCAATTCGTGCGGCACGCCAACCATTGCCTCCTTGGCCTCGTTGGAGTAGCTGATGACGCCACCCATATAGGCCTCTGACGATCCGGACACGTCCGTCAGGGCCGCCCCGACCAATCCCCCCGTGCAGCTCTCCGCTGTCGCCAACGTCTGACCAGAATCCACCAGGGCCGGGATGACCACATGAGCCAGACTCTGGACATCGACACCGGCAACATCTTCGGCAAGCACCTCTCGGAAAGCCACTTCCATCTGATCGAGTTTCTCTGACACATCCTGTTCGTCCCCGGATGCCGTCAACACAAGGCGGAGAACACCGAATGACGCCAGAATCGTGATGTCTTCACGCCCAAATCGGTCGTAGAGGTGGCTGACTCGCTGTTCGACGTCGGACTCCACCACGCCCCCTACCAGCAGGGACCTGGACTGCCTCAATTTCCCTCGGCCTCGCTTCTCCAGCAGAGGAATCAGGTGAGAGTCAACCATTCCCCTCATCTCCCAGGGAACCCCCGGCAACACAACGAGCATGGCACCGTCAACTTCGATTACGATACCTGGCGCCGACCCGGCGGCATTTCGGACGACCTCGGAACCCTCAACTACCATCGCCATAGACCTGCCGATGGCGGGCATGACCCGCCCATGTTTCTGGTAGCGTTCAAAAATCCAGGCCTCGACCTCAGAGTCGTGCTGCAACAACCGGCCCAGCGCAGCTGCAACACCCTGCCGTGTCACGTCATCGGCCGTCGGGCCCAATCCGCCGGTAACGACCACCACCTCGCATCG
>CBDTUG010000370.1:0-3025 GCA_965363555.1 uncultured Thermoanaerobaculia bacterium | reverse complement strand
TGTCTGGAGGCCAGGCCAGGGCTCACCAGCCCATGACCACGGCGGTGCCTGGGGCATCGTCAGCTGCCTGGGAGGCAGACTCACCTTGACCGAGTACGAGATCATCGCAGACAACAGAGCATCAGGCCGGACTGACCTGCGAGCATTGCCTTCGGTCGAACTCAGATCCGGATCGATGGGTACCACCTGCGCGCCGGGTCACGAAATTCACTCAATTTTCAACCGGGGACTTCAAACAGCGTATTCCTTACACGTCTACTCCCAGGAGATCACGACCTACCGAGCCTTTGATCTCGAACACGACACCTTTGAAATCCAGCAATGCCATTGAAGCCTAAAAAACACACGGCAGTGCGGATTCCCCTCCTATTGCTCATCCTCATCGCCTCAGCGTGCGCGACGTCTTCAACCAAGCCTGACCTCGAGCGCCTCTACCGAAGTTGGGCGAGTCGCGAGGAGGGCCGACGGCCGGTGGTAGTGATCCACGGCCTGATGGGATCTCGCCTGGTCGATGCCGGCAACGGGAATGTGGTGTGGGGAGGCACAAGAGGGCTTCTCGGCGGCGGGGTCGGCTCTCGATTAGCACTGCCGCTGGAAGGGGAAGAGATTTCAGAGCCGTTGATTGCTGACGGCTTCGTCGAGAGTATCGCAGGCGTTGATATCTACGGCAGCATCCTCCGAACGTTGGAAGAACAGGGGGGCTATTGGATGGCTGCCTCTCAAGAACCGCCCCTTCGGCGGGCGACCTGTTTTCCGTTCTTCTACGACTGGCGTCTTGACAACGCAGAGAACGCCGCGCTCCTCGCCAAGCGCATCGACAAGATCCGTGGACTTTACGGTGACCCAAAGCTCAAAGTGGACATCGTGGCTCACTCAATGGGTGGGCTGATCGCCCGGTACTACATCCTCTACGGGGATCGGTACGTGCTTGACGAGATCAACCCGCAACCGGACTTTGCGGGCGCCGGATCCGTCGAGCGCCTCATCCTGTTTGGAACTCCAAACCTAGGTTCGGTCTTCGCGTTCGAAGCATGCATTCTCGGTGACCGAATCGGTCTGACAAAGGTTCCTCCGGAGGCCCTCGCGACCATGCCGTCGATGTACCAGTTGATGCCGTCACCTGATGTAACGGTCCTGTTTCTCTCAGACGGCTCACGGGCGCCACTGGACATCTATGGCCTCGAAACGTGGCGAAAACAGGCGTGGGGCATCTTCGATCCAGCTCACGAAAAGGGTATGGAAAAGCGTTTTTTCATGCTCCACGCCAGCGCCGGAGAGAACGAATACGTCATTCACCGTGAAAGACTCAGACGCCATTTCGGCCTGGAACTCAAAAGGGCCGCCTCATTTCACCGGGCCCTTGCCGCGGCGCCTATTCCTCGATCAGTGCAGACGACACTATTGGGAGGGGATTGCACGCCGACTCTGCGCGCCCTCCTGGTCGAACAGGAGAACGGAGAGCTGCAGGTTCGCTTCAAACCCCGTGACGTTCACAATCCGCCGGTCGGAGGGGACCTCGATGCTTTTTACTTCGAACCCGGGGACGGCACGGTGACGAAGTCCAGTCTGCTCGGCGCCGTGCCAGCGGGACCGGCAGGCATGGCGAAGACTGCCCTGCCAGAGGCGCACGCCGTCTTCATCTGCGAAGATCATCGGGCCCTTGTCCATAACCCGACGTTCCAGGACAATCTTCTGCACGTGCTCCTCTATCAGCCAATCACGGCGGCAGAAGCGTGCGGTTTCTGAACCGGAGAAGGTGAAGCCAAAACGGAGCGGAGCACCGTATTCCCGAGGCCGTGCCCGTGCCCGGATTTTCTTGGGTCTCATTCTGGTTCCGGCTCCGCCAGGTTGCACATTCAACCTGACGAGATGCCAGCATTTCACTGCCCCGAAAAAATCCCACACTCGGGATAATTGAAAGAAAACCCGTACCATCGAGTGAAGATCTGGAGCGGCCTTTCACCATCACCCCAGACGGCGAAAGGAACCCGGTCAATCACTCCCACTTTGACCGTCAACTCCTTGCCGTCCCAATCGTCGGTGATGCCCTCGCCAATGGCCCCAGTGGCGTAGAAACGAGCCTGATCGTCCACGACAACACCCAGACCCTGCTCCATCTCTGGAAGACGAGGATCGACCTCGGCCATGGTCTTACGAAAGCCCGGCGGAAGAAACCCCTTTTTTCCAATGGCGCTTCGGTGAAGCCAGCGCATTGCAAGGGCAACGAAGCTCGCCGGTCGCGGTCTCAAGACCTGTAATGTCGGGTTTTCCTCGACGGCCGCACCGACGGTGGTGTACTGCAAACTCCATCGATCCATGGTCCGGCCTGCCAACGGCCCATGAAGGGCCTCACCAGTCATATGGTCCCAATAGGTCAACGTCTCGTCATCGATCAAAAGAACGAGCCCGTTATAAAGTCCACCGGCAGAAAAGTGGTGGACCTTCCCGTCGACTATGGGCGTCAGACCGACGCCCGAATTGCATACGCCTCAAAAGCTGACAACGTAGGGTTCGCCAGCCAGGCGCCCTTGCGCCACGTGGTGGTAGGAAACTTCCCGCATCAACAGGGCACGCCCCTCACCACCAAGTTCGACAACAAGGATTTCTACGTCAGAACCGAGGCCGGAAGCGGCAAGGAGCTCACCGTTATCGGGCGCCTGGTAGCGTTTGAAATAGTCGGGCCCGCGAAGGCGGGCCCGGGAGACGTCAAAATGTTCAGATGGCATCATCACCTGCTTTCGATATCGTCGTCGATGGGTCAAAGATCAGAGTACCAGGGTGCACGGTTCAGGTTGCAGGAAACACACCGAACTCCACAATTTGAGACCTGAGACCTGAAACCTCTCAGATCACACCATCACCCCGCAAACGCCATCATCAGCGAGGCCAGCAAACCCAAGGCGCCGAGAGCCAGAGCGGCCAAGGCGAACTTCTTTCGCCCGGGAGTGCCTAGCAACAACAAGCCCACCCCAAGAAGGCCAAAGCCTCCGATGCCGGGGATCGCGACGTCGAGGATTGGTAGTTC
>CBDTUG010000369.1:0-3029 GCA_965363555.1 uncultured Thermoanaerobaculia bacterium | reverse complement strand
GCTATTTTCCCTGACCACAACCAACCCAGCATCATCCCGTTGATCTATCAGGATTCGCTTGACACGCTCCTGCCACAGGCGGGCGAATTCAATTTTCTCGTTCTTATCGGCCGTTTGGGCAATGATCTTCTGGAGCAGGGGCATCGTCTGAGGGGCCGGCGGCACGACATTCAAATTGATTTCCACATCGACGGATCGGCCGGTATCCCTCCGTGTGAATCTCGCAGCGTTGCCTGTGGAACCGCCGAACTGCATCAGATTGTTCCGCCCGAAGTTCCCGGCGATGCCCTTGAATCCTCCCGGGCCTGCGGCGCCGGTAATCTGGGTGACCACCGATCCGACAACGCCGGCTGTGCCCTCATCGAAATCTTGACTGAATTCGACCTCGACGCCCCCCCGCTCGGGCAACCCTTCCGGATAAAGACCCTCCAGAGCTTTGAGCGTCATCAGATAGGCGCTCGCAACTGTCGGGCAACTGTGCCCCGCCGCCCTGACGACCTCAGGGTATGAGATTTCGATCACACCATCGTCGAACGCTCCCAGCACCTGTGCAAGCGGATCAAAAAGTCTGATTGTCTGGACCCGATCAAAAAACTCCGGACAAGCCACGTGTCACCTCAACCCTTTGACATAAGACCCCGTACCATCGCATGAGTAGGAGGGGATAACAAGGTGCGGGAAACAAGGAACCGGAAGAATCCGTGACCTGCGGCCTGCGACCTGTGACCTGTGACCTATGCGATAATCCCCCGCCTCAGGAGAAACGAATGTCAGATGCAATCACCCTTAAAGGCGTTACCAAAACCTTCGGCACCAAAGTCGCGGTGCGCGATCTCGATCTGATTGTCCCCGAAGGGGCGATCTACGGTTTCATCGGACCCAACGGGGCGGGCAAGACGACGACGATCCGCATGATCATGTCGATCCTCTTTCCCGACTGCGGCCAGATCAGCGTATTGGGTCACGATTCGGCACTCGATGCCAAGGACCGGATCGGCTACCTGCCCGAAGAACGCGGCCTCTACAAGAAGATGAAGGTCGGTGCGTTCCTGATGTATATGGAGCGCCTCAAGCGGGATACCGGCACCGGCAGCCGGAACCGAGTCCGAGCCTGGCTTGAAAAGGTCGGGCTGGCAGAGGTCGAGAACAAGAAGTGCGAAGAACTGTCCAAGGGCATGCAGCAGAAGATCCAGTTCATCGCCACAGTCATCCATGAGCCGGAACTCTTGATCCTCGATGAACCCTTCTCGGGGCTGGATCCCGTCAACATGCGCCTCCTGCGCGACCTGGTCCTGGAACAGGGCCGGAAAGGCGCCACCGTGATCTTCTCGACCCATGTGATGGAGCAGGCCGAACAGATCTGCGACCACATCGTTATGATCAATGATGGGGACAAGGTATTGGACGACAGCCTGACCGAGATTCGGCAACGGTTCGACCCCCGCACGATCCTCTTTGAAAGCCTGGAGATGGGCGCCGATGTCAGCCCACTCAAACACCTGCCTTCGGTCGAGCACGTAACCCACACGGCGGCCCACCACGAGATCTCCCTCAACCCGGGCTCCGACCCCGGGCAGGCCATCCGGGAGATTGTCAATGCGGTCCCAGCCTCACGCATCGAGCTCCATCGCCCCACCCTGGAAGACATCTTCGTGCAGATCGTCACCGAGGAAGGCGCATCAGGAATCGACTTGGACAGTCTCAGAGCCGAACTCCGCAACAACGCAGCGACCGGAGAGGCATCATGAAAAAGATTCTCCACGTCGCGCTCCGGGAGTTTCTGTCGACTGTGCTGACCAAAGGTTTCATCATCGGCGTCCTGGTCACACCGATCTTGATCAGCTTCATGGTCATCGTCATGCCGATGCTGATGAACGAAGAGCCGCCACGCATCGAGGGCGAAATCGCCGTTATCGATCCAACCGATGAGGTAGCCCAAGGTCTCGCCGCCTATCTCAAGCCCGAGGCCATCGCCGAGAGGCGCAGCGAGACCCAGGCCAAGGCCAAAGAGGTGATGGAGCAGATGCCCGGTGGCGCCGCCAACGCAGCGATGGCCCAGCCCAGTCTGGATGCCCTTTTGGGTGAGGTCCCCGATCTGGACATCGTTACATTGAATGGCAACGGCGACATCGAATCAGAAAAAGACCGACTCGTCGGTGGAGAGCCTGGACCTGAATCCAGGTTGGCCCTGATCACAGTCCACCCCGACGCGATTCAACGGACCGAAGGCGAAGAGGCCTTCGGCAGCTATGATCTCTTCGTTCGGGAAAAGCTGGACGACCGCATCATCGACGAGCTCCGACGCGGCATGAGAACAACCATCGTCGACGCCCGGATCCGCCAGACCAACCTCGACCGCGCCACCATCGAGGCCCTGACCCGTGTGCCTCGCATCAGGTCAACGACGGTAACCGAGAAGGGCGAAAAAGAGACCAACGAGGTCTTGAACATGCTGCTCCCGGCCGGGTTCATGATTCTCCTCTTGATCTCGGTCATGACCGGCGGCCAGTACCTGCTGACGACGACGGTGGAAGAAAAAAGCAGCCGAGTTGTCGAGGTCCTGCTGTCTGCGGTGTCCCCGATGCAACTGATGACCGGCAAGATTCTTGGCCAGATGGGCGTCGGCCTGGTGATCCTCGCTCTGTACGCAGGAATGGGCGTGGCAGGCCTGATCTCCTTCGCCATGCTAGGTCTGTTGGATCTGAGCCTTCTGTTCTACCTTTTGATTTTTTACGTCATCGCCTACTTCGTGATGGCCTCGATGATGGCTGCCATCGGCGCAGCAGTCACCGAGATGCGCGAGGCCCAAACCCTGATGACTCCGGTGATGGTCACCTTGATGATCCCCTGGATGCTGTGGCTGCCGATCACCCGCAACCCCAACTCACTTTTCGCCACAATCACCAGCTTTATCCCGCCGATCAACACCTTCGTCATGCTCCTGCGAATGACCTCAACCTCGCCTCCGCCTCTCTGGCAAGTGTGGCTGTCGATCGGGATCGGTCTGCTCTCGGTTTGGGGCGCCTTGT
>CBDTUG010000368.1:0-3029 GCA_965363555.1 uncultured Thermoanaerobaculia bacterium | reverse complement strand
AAGACGCCAAACACCTGCAGGAAAGCGACACAAGGTGACCGAGATCACCACATTTGTCCTCCCCTACTTAATGATTGTCAGCCGATATCTGGTCTCACTTCATGTGAGGAGTGGTTCGGACGAACTCTCTACGCCGATAGGCGAACAAATCCTTCCTCCTGCCGTTTCTCTTCTTAGGAACACAGACGGAGGACCACCGATGAAGAGATATCTCGTAATTGTATTTGTATTGACGACTGTTACGGCGCTGATGGCCTGTGCCCCCGGTCCGAACGAAGCCGTTGGAATCCCGGGCGGCGACGGAAGCGTGGCGGGTTTTTGGCTCGGTTTGTGGCATGGCTTTATCGTGCTCTTCACCTTTGTGATTTCACTGTTCAAGGACGGCGTACAGATCTATGAGGTGCACAACACCGGCCCGCTGTATGACCTTGGTTTTGTCTTCGGCGCGATGTCTTTCCTCGGTGGGGGCTGCGGCGCCGGCCGCAAGTGCGGCAAATAGGCTGTTCGACGGAATCAGGAAATCAACGCAGAGGCGCAGAGGAGATCAATCAGGACAATCAGAGATAAAGATGCCGGGGTTTGAGGAAAGGCGTAGTAGCGTGACTGGCATCTTTTCTGCTGGACAACTTTGGTGAAGTTGGTGAACGTGGCACCGGTCGCGAGAGCGCCCAAAACGCCCAACCGGGACGTGCCATTCATGTCTTTCTCTCTGCGCAGCCCCCCCGATGACGGTGAAGCTGCGAGAAAAGGCATGAGTGGCAATCCACGGCGGCACCCTCTGCGATCGAGTGTTGCCTGAAGCCGTAGGCCGCCGAGATGCGGTGTCTGAAGCGCTCTCCGGGGATTGCCACCCTATGCATTGTTCGCATCTGTTCAGATGGCGAAAGGTTACCTTGAGAGCAATGCAAAGAGAGGCACGTCCCGTCTGAGGTTGTGGGCGCTCTCGGGCATCGACGCCGACGATGGGAGAAAATCGTCCTTACTCAAATGCCTGATCAGGAATCTCCGCCTTGCATTTTGAACAACGTTTTTCGGACACGCCTTCTCGATATTCACTTGATTCGAACGGTGCACCGCATTCAGGGCATCGGTGAGATGCTGAAGTTGAGTCTTCCGACAGTTTCTTTCCACGCCTTCGCCACCATCGACCAACGTCCCGGGCATTGATGAACAAATATCCGCCAACGACAAACTCAACGAGAGTGCCGAGGTAGTGGCCGAGGTTCGTCCGAAAAGCCGGCAGGAAATCCTGAAAACTCTCCATCGCCCTGAGGTTGATCAGCTGCCCTGCGAGCGATCCCATGGACGGAAGTGTCGAGACCACGAGGTACAACCCGAGAATTGCAAACGCCAGTGCCGGTAGTTGTTCCGAGGACTCCTCGGAGGAGTCTTCATAAATATCGTGTGAAACCCACGCTGCCAACCGGGACCGTTTCACAATCAACAGGACACCAGTGGTGACCAACAGGATGAAGGGAAACACATGCGCAAGGACAATGGCCAAGGTATTCCCTTCGAAATCTTCGAGGAAAAATGGAAATACCAGCAACCCTTGGAGAATCGAAACGCTGACCAACAGGGCAACAATCCCGAGTACCACGAATGTCACGGTCGCCAGGTCTTTCACATTCATCTTTGCTCCGATCGAGGGACTGCCCATCTTGGGATGCGCCACTCCAATTCACCGACACTAACCCGGTCCCTCAGTCCTGTCCATGCAACGAAAGGGCACGACCCAACATCCATTTTTGTGCCTTTTCCTTTGCGTCTCTGCGCCTCTGCGTTGCCTTCTCTTTGCGCTCTTTGCGTTCTTTGCGAGAGATCTCATTCTTTGTGCCTCTTTGCGGCTATTCATCTTTTTTGCGGCTTTGCGGTTTTTCGTTGCCTCTTCTTCTACGCCACCAGCGCGACCAGCAGATCCCTCAATTCCCGGGCGCCGAGTTGGCCGCCGCCGTCGGGCAGCGTGATCTCACCTGTCGGCGTAATCCGGGCGCCTGGCACGGATCCCAGCACCTGCGCCAGGGCAGCCGGTGGAGCTGCTTCGCCATCCAGCCGCAGACGCCAGACGCCGGACCGGCGCATGACGGAAATGATCCTGGCGTTTCGCGCAGCAATTCGCAGTTGTTGCCCTGCGGCAAGGTTGTCCAGCTGTGGGGGGGAGGCGCCGTATCGGTCGACAATTTCGTCCAGCAGATCGACCAATGCGTCGTCGTCATCGCACGCGGCCAGTCTCTTGTAGAAACTCAGGCGTAATGCCGGCTCGGGAATGAAATCCCCCGGCAGCTGCACATCAAGGCCCAACTTGAGCTCGACCTCGCGGCGCACCGGACTCTCCCGGCCCTCGAGTTCGGCGATGGACTCTTCCAGAAGCCGACAGTAGGTCTCGAAGCCGACGGCCTCCATGAAACCATGCTGCTCGGCGCCCAGCATGTTGCCCGCGCCCCGGATTTCCAGGTCACGGGCTGCAATGCGGAAACCGGCGCCCAACTCACAGAACTCCTGGACCGCCGCCAATCTCGCTCTCGCAGTATCGGACAGGGCCTGGCCCGGAGGCACGAGGAACGAGGCATAGGCCAAGCGGTCCGACCGCCCGACCCTGCCGCGCAGCTGGTAGAGCTGGGCCAGGCCGAAGCGATCGGCCCGATTGACCAGAAGGGTATTGGCGTTGGGAATGTCCAAACCATTTTCGATGATGGCCGTTGCCAACAACACATCGGCTTCATGTTCGTAGAAGGCGTGCATGGCTTTTTCCAAATCGCGCTCACCCATCTGGCCGTGGGCGACGACGATCCGAGCCTCCGGCACTGCCGTTCGAAGCCATTCGGCGATGGCCCCGATCGAGCGTACCCTGTTGTGCACGAAGTAGACTTGGCCGTCCCTCTCCAGTTCGTGCAATATCGCTTCTCTGACAATATCTTCAGAGAATTCCAGAACCGCAGTCTCAACCGCCTGGCGGTCCCGCGGCGGGGTCTCGATCAGGGAGATGTCCCTCAATCCGGAGAACGCCATGTTCAAGGTGCGAGGAATGG
>CBDTUG010000367.1:0-3037 GCA_965363555.1 uncultured Thermoanaerobaculia bacterium | reverse complement strand
AGGCGAAATTGGTTCCGTTGAGGTCCTGGAGTCGCTTGATGCCGGTATCGGTACGGGTCATTACGCACCCGTAATAGACGCTGGAGAGCTCGGGAGCAGACTGATCGCTGGTGTGGATCACCCGGGTGTCACGAAGGGTACCGGGCCGCAGGTATTCCAGTTCCTTGCGCCCGTCGCCGACCAGATCGTTGGGCCCCGAATAGACGTGGCGGCTCGCCGCAGCATCAACCGACCGTTCTTCGACCAACATTTCCATCGCCTCGAGATCGCTCCGGGCAGGCACCTCGACCCAGCCCGGTGCGTATTGGTCCAGGAGTTCGACCAACGATGCCCTCAGCCGGCCCTCAATCGTGACGGGGACCGCCACCCTTGCATCCACCAGGTTTTCCAGCCGTTGTGGTTCACCAGGCCCGGAACGCGTGACGACGATCGAGTAACGATCGACCGAACGCACGACTTGAAGGCGAGCCTCGACGCCGTAGCGGGCGTTGGCGAGGACGTAGGCGAAGGCCGGAATCCAGGCCACATCCGCTTGGCCCGCACCGAGGGCCTGGATAACTGCGGCATAGCTTGTCGGTACCTGAGAGCGCAGAGTCAGACCACTGTCTTCGCGAACGAAACGCGCGAGTTCGTCGCCCCTCCGAACCAGGGTGCCCTGTTCCACCGACGGAACAAAGAGCATCTGGACCGCTTTTGGGCCCGACATTTCGAGCTGAGAGCGGTGCCTCAGCCCCCAGATGAAGGCCACCAAAAGCAACCCCACGACCATCCAGCCGATAGGTTGCAGCCATCGTCTCTGTCGGAAGTATCCCAATTCGTCGGCCATTCGGCGGTCAGCGTAACACGGCTTTGGACTGAGGGTGTGAGGGTGTGAGGGGGTAAAAAGTACAGGGGTGAGGGAGGTAGGGAGTGAGGGGTATGGTTTCAGCAAACCGGGTCGCTCAGGAACCTATGTGCGAGTATTTCGTAGAGGAATCACTATGGCGAGACCATCGAGGTTCGGAGAATCCTGACCGAAGTGAGAGTTGTCGATCGCGATGGCAATCCTGTAGCCGGTCTCGGGCCTGACGATTTCACGGTCAAGGTCAAACGGCCCGGGACAGATGTCTATGTCCGGCAGGACCATCCCTCACGGCATATGTGGTGAGGCAAGGAGCCTAGATGCTGGTTACTGGATGCTAGATAGCAGGCAAACCCGTTATTCAGCAAACATCTAGCATCGAGTTTCCAACATCAAGGATGCTGGATGCTGGATGCTAGATGCTAGATGCGGCAAATCGCAATCCCCACCGCCTTTTCGTCAAGGGCCAGTTCCAGTAATCCAGCATCTTCTTCCCGGTTTTCCAGGATCTAGGGTCCAGCATCCAGCATCATTGTTCCGTATCCAGAATCTTGCATCCAGGATCTGTGATCAAACATCCAGCATCCAGCATCAAAACCCGACGCCAAACGGCGCCGGTTTTGAATGTCGGGCCTTCCGGCCCTACTTCGCCGCCACCTGATACTCGGCGTGGTCGAGCATGTGGTTGCCGATCCATTCCGCCCGGACGTTGTCCGGGATGCTTCCCAATTCCACATTGAGGTCGATGTTCGAACCTAGACGGGAAACGGTGTAGGTGTAATCCGCGCCCGGCTTCATGGCGTGTTGCACATCTTTGAGCTTCTTTTCGTTCTCTTCGTTGAAAGTCACGCCGTTGACGGCCACCATGACATCACCGACCTTGAAACCGGCTTTCTTCGCCGGGCTTGGGTCGACAACTCTTGTCACGACCATTTTGTCGGCGCCGTCATCATTTTCCATTTCTATCCCGACCCAACCCCGACTATTCAGGTTCTTCGCCATCATATTCAGACAGTCCTGAGTGGAAGCCGGACACTTGTTTGCATCCGCCGCCATGACCGCTCCGGTCACTGCCAGGATCATCGCTACTGCCAACACCCCAAAAACTCTTCTCATCCGAATCTCCCTTGGTTGTTGCCGGGGTTCAACCGGCATACATTGAAAATAAAACTCCGAATCACTCTCGTTAATTACAAATATTGTAAGAAAAGGTTACATTCCCCGTCCTATGTAATAATCGCCCGTTGCCTGGAGGTAGACATGAAGAATCTCGTAAAGAATTTTGCACCCACCCTGCTCCTTTCACTGCTCATCAGCGGCTGCGCGAATAACGCTCCATCAGCCTCTGCACCACCGGCAATTCCAGACAGTCCCGACGGCACCGTGGTCGCGATTGCTGAAAATCTCGCCACCTACCACCCGGAGATTCTCTGGGAGGCCCTGCCCGAGAGTTACCGGAATGACATCAATCAAGTCACCCAGACCTTTGCCGCGAAAATGGATCCCGAGATCTACGACCGCAGCCTGGCCCTTGTAGGAAGGGCGGTCGAGGTCCTCCAGCAGAAGCAGGATCTCATCCTCGCCAGTAATTCCGCCGCCGCTCTGCCGGCTGAAACTACCAAGGTCGAAATGGGTATGACATCGGGCCTCGCCGTCATGCAGATGATCCTCGGGAGTGAAATTTCCACCCTCGAAGGCCTTGGTACCGTCGACTGGCAGCAGTTCCTCTCCACCACCGGTTCGCAAGTGCTGGAGTATGCCGACTCAGTAGAAGCCGAAGAAGGCGAAGATCCTTTTGCGGAGATCAACTCTCTGACCGTGGAGACAGTCGAGGCCACTGACGAAACCGCCATTCTGCGGATCTCGAGCGCGAAT
The DNA here is from genome assembly GCA_965363555.1 of uncultured Thermoanaerobaculia bacterium. Classification (GTDB taxonomy): domain Bacteria; phylum Acidobacteriota; class Thermoanaerobaculia; order Thermoanaerobaculales; family Sulfomarinibacteraceae; genus DAOWGJ01. Next base: position 321 of record CBDTUG010000367.1, on the reverse strand, counting down.
CAGGAGCCGGAAGAGGTCGAAATGGTCCGGGTCGAGGGACGATGGGTCCCGCAAGATCTGGCCGAAGAGTGGGATGCCAACGTGGCCAACGCGCTCGCGACTCTCGAGGAATTGACTCCCGAACGGATGGAGGAGCTCAAAGGCCAGGCGGCCTTTGGACTCGCCATGGCGGAGGGCATCATCGAACAGGTCGCGGCCGTTGAGTCCGCAGAGGAGTTCGATGCGTTGGTCGGCCCCATGATCCAGGCTGTGATGGGAAACCTCAACTTTGCTGTTCCGCCCCAGGCCGACGAGGACGAAGGCGAAACAGAATAATCTAGC
>CBDTUG010000366.1:0-3047 GCA_965363555.1 uncultured Thermoanaerobaculia bacterium | reverse complement strand
GAGCACGTCAGTCGTCGCATGGTCTTTGGGGTCGCCGCAGATCACAGTTTTGCCGCCATAAGCTTCGACAACCTCACGTTCGGGGACGTTCGAAACGGTGTAGTCCGTACCCTTGGCGTGGAAATTGGGTCTGAGGACCTCGAGGACCGGTGCCACGGTTGGCGTGTCGAACAGTACGATCGCGTCGATCACGGCCAGGTGGGCGAGGATTTCAACCCTTTCGGCCTGGGGGACGATTGGACGCAGCGGGCCTTTGGAGCTCCGAACGCTGTCGTCAGAGTTGACGGCGGCGATGAGCACGTCTGCGTGGCGAGATGCGTCGGCAAGGTACCGAAGGTGGCCGACGTGCAGGAGGTCGAAGGCCCCGTTGACCATTACGATCGTCAGCTTGTCTCTTCGCCACCGATGACAGTCTTCTTTGACCTCTTCGAGTGACCTCAACTTGGCCATTGGGTCGGCTTGACTCGACATCCCTACTGACTCTGGAGTGACCGCACGGCGCGGCTCAGTTCGTCGGCATTGACGGTGGCTGTCCCAAGTTTCATCACGACAAGGCCGCCGGCGATATTGGCCAACTCGGCCGCTTCGTCCGGTGTGGCGCCGGCAGCCAGAGAGGCAACAAGCACGGCCAGCACCGTGTCCCCGGCGCCGGTGACGTCAGCAACCTCATCCGTTCCGAATACCGGAATATGAGCCGGTGGTGTGTCAATCTCCGCGAGAGTCATGCCTTTGTTTCCGCGAGTTGCCAGGAGGAATCGTGCGCCCAGGGCCTGTCGTAAGTCTTCGGCGGCCTCCGACACGGCCTGATCGCTCTCCAGAGACCGGCCGGCCCACGCCTCGAGCTCTTCGAGATTTGGTGTTGCTCCATCGACGCCGGGGAAAAGCCCGGTCCGGTACCTGGAGTCCAGGCAGATCCATGGGGCGGGTTTTCGAGAGCCTGTGATCGTGGACAGAATTTCGGCGGTGACGGCGCCGTAGCCGTAGTCCGAGACGGCAACCGCATTGGTGTCTTGGGCTGCAGCCGAAAGGTTGTCAGCCAGGTCAGAAGCCCAGCGACCGTCGGTAGGTAAAATATCCTCGATATCGTACCGGGCAACCTGGTGTTTCAGTGAGGAGCCGCCGCCGCCGAGAATCCGGACCTTGGTGGGCGTTCGGAAGCCGGGCACGGTGATGATTCGGGCCGTGTCGATGCCCTGGTGTTCCAAGAGGTTTCGAAGGGCCCGCCCGAGTTCGTCGTCACCGACGACGCCAACCGGTTGAACGCGGACTCCGAGTGAGGCGAGATTGGCCAGGGCATTGGCGCCACCGCCCGCAACATCGACCTGCCGTTCGTGGCGAAGGATGATGACAGGCGCCTCCCGGGAGATCCGTTTTGGAGTTCCCAGGATAAAGCGGTCCAGGACCAGGTCTCCATAAAGAACGGCACGGGCCCCGGGAAAGCGTTCGATGACATTAAGAAGGCGCTGCGGGTCGATCATCAGTGGGAAGTGTAGCGCAGGGAGGGGTCGAACAGAAACTGGAAACTGCAAATACGGCCCGCTGGGCTTCCTGCCCTCAGACCCGCTATGATGACTCTGTAATGACTGGTCCGTTCCTCTCCGCCCCGCTTGTCCGATGGGACGATCTTCATGTCGTAATCGATATCCCGACGGTCGAGGGGATTCTCAGGCGGCGGCTGGCAGAGGTGGATGCCCTGTCGAACCCGGAACTGGATGGGCGAGATGACAGAGTCAGCCTGGTTCTTCGGGTTCACTGGAAATCAATTTCGGCGAGGGTCCGGGTAGAACTGAAGGAAATCAGACTCCGTCACCGTCGGCTGGGTTTTCGCCTGGGACACTTCAGGGCTTTGGGCGGTCTTCCGGTTCCGAAGATTGCGGTTCTTCGAACGCTCCAGGAATTCATGCCAGACAAGGTGACCATCCTTCCGGGGACCGATGTCGTGGTGGTCGATCTGCGCACGTGGATCCCACCGGAGGTCGATCTTCGCATTGTGGCGGTTCAGGTCGTCGGTGAGGGACTCCACGTCTGGCTGGCTTCCGGTTCGGTGACCGAGATTCCGGCGCCCCAGAACCGTCAACTGCCGTCGGGGGACCCCAAAAAAAGCCTGCCGTCAGAGAGTGCTTGACAGCCGGTACCTGCTCGGGTAGAGTCCGGCTCCCCTGTGTCTGCAGGGTAAGTCCTAGGTGGGGATTGAGAAGATGCGTAGTTATATTCCGAAAAAGGAAGAAGTCTCTCGCGAGTGGCTCGTGGTCGACGCCTCAAACAAGGTTCTGGGGCGTATGGCAACCGAGATCGCGCGGGTTCTGCGAGGCAAACATAAGCCCGAGTTCACGCCCTTTCTCGACACCGGCGATTTCGTGATTGTAATCAATGCCGGCAAGGTTGCAGTGACCGGCCGCAAAATGGAAGACAAGCTCTACTATCGGCACTCTGGATATCCAGGCGGGCTGAAAGTGGAGACCCTTCGCGAGCGAATGGACAAGTATCCCGAGAGGGTCATTCGTTCGGCGGTCTGGGGCATGCTGCCCAAGAATCGTTTGGGTCGCCAGCTGCTTCGCAAACTCAAGGTGTACGCAGGACCGGAGCATCCGCACCAGGCCCAGCTGCCGAAGACCATGACGTTATGATGCCGATAGGGGGACATCGTGGCTGAGATTCAATATTACGGGACGGGGCGCCGCAAAACTGCGGTGGCTCGCGTCTACCTCCGCCCGGGCACCGGGAAGATTGTCGTAAATCGTCGCGATTTTGATAGTTTCTTCCCCAACCGGGTGTTGAAGATGGTGATTCGACAGCCGTTGCTGTTGACTGAGACCCAGGACAAGTTCGATATCCTGGTCAATGTTGACGGCGGTGGTTCTGCAGGACAGGCTGGAGCGATCCGCCACGGGATTTCGAGGGCTCTCCTCGAGTACAACGGGGAGTTCCGACCTCAGCTGAAAGCTGGCGGTTTTCTCACTCGTGACGCCCGGAAGGTGGAGCGCAAGAAGCCTGGACAGCCCAAGGCGCGGAAGCGCTTCCAATTCTCCAAGCGGTTAGGGAGAGAT
>CBDTUG010000365.1:0-3059 GCA_965363555.1 uncultured Thermoanaerobaculia bacterium | reverse complement strand
CCGAGCAGCTGCTCAGTGCCGCCGATGTCCTTGTCTTGCCCTACAGGAACGGCACGCAGTCGGCGGTGGCCCCGATGGCGTTGAGCCGGGGCCTGCCGGTGTTATCAACCGATGTTGGAGGCCTCGGCGAGGTCATCGAAGATGGAGTTTCGGGGTTGCTGGTCGAACCAGGCTCTCCCCAGGCCCTGAGCGATGCCCTGGTGAACCTGGAACAAGAGGGCATCGGAAATCTCGCTGCGGGCGCCCTGGCAAGATCAAGTCGTTGGACTTGGGCTGGTTATGCCGAGGCGCTTGAGGGGTTGTTGGAAAGGCTGGAAACCAGAAGTGGATGAAGGCGACCTTGGCTGGTCGGTAGCCCCAGCGGGCGGGGACGCCCGCGGCCACAACATCGCATCGCCCACCCGGTAGCCATTTCCGGTTTCAATATTGAATCAAAAAAAGGCCCACCGTCGCGGTGGGCCTTTGAAGAATCAGGATAATCGGTTCAGCGTGCCAGTTTCCTCAAGAGGTCAACAGCTTGCTCGTGGTTGATGTCGTCACCGAGGGGCACGCTTTTGATATCGGTCCAGCCGCTGGTGCCGGACAGAATCCAATCGACAGTATTGTCGGCGTCCCAATAAATCAGGACGGAGTGATTGTCGTGGCTGAGAAACATCTTGGAACTTTCGAGGCTGATGCCCGGAGGAATGGCCATCATGACTTCACCAGTGTTGAAGACGGCGATTTGGCGCCGGCGCTTCTCGTTGGTGTCCGGAATGTCAATTTCTTCGACCTCGTAGTCGATGCCCAGCAACTGGAAGATACAGTCGGCGAAGTCTGGTGTGAACAACTGAGGGAGGCCACCCTCGCCGATGAAGAATCGAGCGGAGGTCAGGCCGGCAACGTCAGGATTGTTGTCACAGGCGAAGCCGAAGGGCAGGAGATTCTCAAGGTCGAAGCCTTGGGCATCGTTCAACAAGGGAATGCCGCTGGAATCCAGTGGGATGGGGAGATAGACCGCATGGCCCAGGGCCGTAACGTTGTCGTGGCGCCACCACACTGTGTGGAGGAAGGTGGTCTCGAGGAGCTCAGGCTCTGTTTCTTCGTCGCCTTGGATGACGGTCCTGGCGGTGTGGATCAGGGCATGGGGGTTGGTGATTGTTGTGCCGTCCTCACCGCCGAGAACGGCAGGTCCGAACCACGCTCCATCGACGAGCGCGGCCAGTCGGACTGACGAAAGACCGTCTGGCGATTCGGTCCAAATGATGAAGGGCGTCGCCGAAGCTTCGTCGACCACCAGAACGATTCCATCCAGCCCTAAGCCCATAGTCTGAGGAATGAGGGCCTCTTCGGAATCAATGTCGGGGCCGGAATGACTGAGGACCAGGCCCTCGTCAGAAACCCACACCTTGTAGAGGTGGCCTTCAGACGTCAGCACCATCGGATCCGCTTGGGCGAATCCGGCAATGCCGACGAGGGCCACCAGGGCGAGTGCGAAGATCAGTCGTCTCATGATCAACCCCTCAGGTTCACAACGTTCGTGAGATCAGTCGTGAGGAAGACGTCGATGATCTCCTCATTCATTCCGATCTCGGGATAGAATTCAGCCAATTCCCGCAGATAGCGGCGTCCCCTGAATGCGTCGCCGCGTCGAACCGCGACTTCGGCCAGAAGAAACAGGCAGTTTTTCATCACTTGATTATCGTCATAGCGTTCGGCGAGACCCAAAGCCCTCTCACCGGCGGCGTGGGCCCGCTCGAGTTGGTCATCCAGGATGTACCCATAGCAGAGGTCCTGAAGATTTTCGTAAATCAGGTGGTCAGCCGAAAGTTCGTCGAGGGCGACACGGGCTTGTTCGCACAAGCCGAGGCCTTCTCCGAGGCGATCGGTGCACATCAGTGCGTAGCCGAGGTTGCCCAGCACGGTCGCTCTATTGGCGGCCTGGAACGACTCGCCGAGACTCTTCATCGCGTCGAGGGCCAGGTTGAAGCCGGTCTCAGCTTCCTCAAAACGTGAAAAACGCAGGGAGAGTGAGGCCTGTTGGTTGTGCACACCGGCGGTCAGGGAGGGTTCATCGATGTTCTTGGCCAGCTCTCCCGAACGTTCGGCCCACTCCATGGCGCTGTCGAAGTCCTCGAGATTGAGGAAGGCTGCGGCCATGTTGTAGGCGGCAGTGCATCGGTTTCGAGGATGGAGCGTTCCCATAAAGAGGCGGCGAAGACGGGGGATCTGCTTTTCGGCCTGTCCCATCTCGATGAGCACGAAGCAGGCGCTGCAGGCTGCCCGGTCGGCGCGATCGATGTCGCTGCTGTCCGAGGCCAATTGTTTGGCCGCCTCGAAGTGGCGTAGCGCTCCCTCAAGGTCACTCGAGGCAAAGGCCTCCTGGGCTTCATTGAGCAAACGGTCGTAGCGTTCGACCATCATCCGGTCACGCTCTCATCGTTTCGGTTCTCCACCGCTCTGCGGTCGGTCTGCTCACGCCGCACTTTGAATTCAAGGAATTCCATCGCTTCCTGTCGCCCTTCCGGGCTGAGGCGGCGAAGCATCTGGAGAATCTGCATATCTTCCCTGGCCAACGGTTGGGAGGCCGCTGCGGGCTGTGCGCCGGCTTCACCGAAGAAGTCGGCCATTCTAATATTGAAGACACCGAGGATCTTGAAGAGGTTGTCCAGCGAAACGCGGTATTCGCCTTTTTCCATACGGGAGAGATCAGACTGTTGAATGCCAATCTGGCGTGCCAGGTCTGCCTGTGTCAGTCGGCGTTCTCGTCGAATTCGGCGCAGACGAATCCCTATGTCTTGGGTGCCCATTGCCGAAGGTCGAGTTGATGACTGCACTGTTTGCCGCTTCTCCTGCACTCCTGTATGATCCCGTCTCCGTTGGCGGGACGCACGTCTTCCGACGACTAATATATGTCGAAGGCACCCAAGAGTCAAATGGGTCGGCCGGGCGAGAAGAATCGAGCCGGCACTGATTTGGCATGACAGTTGCTAGGTTGGGCTCGGGCCGATCGGCAATCAGTGTGAATCGGCAGGAGGTTTTCTGATGAAAAAATTTGTCTTCAGGTGGGTTCTGCCTGC
>CBDTUG010000364.1:0-3061 GCA_965363555.1 uncultured Thermoanaerobaculia bacterium | reverse complement strand
GACTTTTTTGTGTTCCAGCACTTCGTAGACATATTTTGCGAGGGTGTAGGACTCGATACGGTCGTCGGAAATGACCCGAAACAGCCAGGGAATGCGGGTCTCAGGGAAGGTGGGGTCGGTATCGGCGGTGTTCATGATCGGGATCTCCGCCTTGAGGGCAATCCGGATCAGGATGTGAGAGTTCTCTCCGCCGATTGTGCCGAACAGTGCCCAAACCTTTTCTTTGTAGCAGAGGTCGACGACGTTCTTGGAAAAGGGCGCCCACATCCAGCCGAAGTCGACTTGCACCACAGGGTCATTTCTCTTGACCAGTTCGAACGGCAGCTTGCCTCGGTAACCACCCCGTGCGTTGGCTTCCTCAAGGGCAAGTTCAGCACCCTGCAGCATGTGGCGGCCGATTTCGGAATACTGGGCAGGCATCATGTCGCCGTGCTCATTGGCAATGACACGGTAGAGAGGACCGACATAGCCGATTTTCACCGTCTCCAGATCGCTTGGCTCTGGGTAGTCCCGGCCCGGTCCGGTGTATTCCAGGCCGGTATTGTGCGAGTCCAGGAAAAACCGAACATAAGGCTCTTGCCCTTTGAATGGAATCATTTCGTCCGGAGTATTGAAATAGCGGTCCTTTTCATCGACGACCGGCTGTGTGCCTTGATCCTGACCGAGAAGCGACATCGGTGCAGAGACCAGTATCAAGGTCAGGCACAGCGCTCGGTATTGATGGCTCATCATTGAGTCTGCTCCCTCGCCGGCTTCGTTGGTGTGAGCGTGCCGTGGCTGAGTCCATGGGCGGTTCCCACCCAGACCTCGTCGCCGAAGAAATCAACCGAGAGCACGAAACGGTGGGCGATGCCTTGCTCGACTTCGTATTCGTGGCGCTTTGTGGCACCTTCGTGCAGGCGGATCAAGCCCTTGCCACCGTGATCCTCGGTTGTCGTGTAGGTCACCCATGTGTTGGTGTCGTGGTTGAGCACGCTGAGGCCCTTGTCGGTGCAGATCCAGCCTTCGTGGGAGCCAGGTTTTCCCCTGCCGAAATTGATGAAGTTGCTGGCCAGGCCGCTGTCGTGGTCGAAGTAGCTCTGCCAACGTCTGAAGTCGTAGACGCTCAATCCGAAGTAGGTGGTGGCCCACAGAAGGCCGCTTTCGTACGACGGACTGGTGGTGATGTTGTGGACCAGGCCGTCGTTGGGAAAGAGCTCGATTTCGAATTCTCCATCCGGGTCGATGTAGTGCCTGAAGTGGTCCTTCTCCACCTCGTACTCGATGATGCCGCCGCCCCAGGCAGCGATGAAAACCTTGCCGCCTCCGCTCGAGAGGTTGTAGCACCAGTTTTCGTCCGTCGGCATATTCAACGAACTGTAGATCTTCCACTCGCCTGTTTCGATGTTGTAGCGACTGGTGCCGGCGATCGTGGCTGCCCAGACATCCCGTCCTTCGACGATGACCGCGAAGACAACGTCGTTGGCCAGACCGCTGTTGACCTGCGTAAAATTTTTGGCGACCTTGCCGCCGGAAATCAGGCTCAGGCCGCCAAAGGTCGCGGCCCAGACATCACCGGTCACAGGGTCGACCGCAACCGACATCACCGCCTGGTGGCCCAGGCCGTCTGCGGGCGTGAAGACCTCAATAGTGCCGTCCTTCCACTGATAGCTGGCCAGGCCATTGTCTGTTCCCAGCCAAACCCGGTCCTTTCGGACATCGTCGACCTCGACCCAGAAGATGTGGTCGTTCGGCAGGCCGTCGGCGGTCGAAATCGTCTCCCAGTTCTCGTAGATCGAAGGGAAGCCCTCAGGCCCGGACTCCGCCCAGAGGCTGGTGGTCAACACCAACAAGCAGGCGAGAGGGTGAGCAATGCGGGCAGGAGTTGGTGTTCTCATATGCTGTTCTCTTTCACTCACAGGGTCTTCAGAAACTCAATCAAATCGTTGAGTTGCTGTTTGGTCAGGTCGTTGGCAACACCGTGCAGATCGTATGGGTTGTAGAGGGTCCAGATCTCTTCCAGCGACCAACAGCGCCCATCGTGCAGATATGGTGACGTCATGAGAATGCCGGTCAGTTGGGGCGTATCAAATTCCCCATCGGTATCGAAGTAGGCCTTGGTTCCGACATCGTTCATCTGTTGGCCGGTGTGGTGCGGGGCCGGGTGGCAGGTGACGCATCGGTTTCCGATCGGGATGTATTTGCCGTCGTTGGTCTGGGAGCGTTCAAAGATCCTTTTGCCGCGCTCCTGGGCTGGGGTCAGGCTGCCGTCTTTTCCCTGGTGACGGTTCGGGTAGAGCGGTGTGGACTCGATGAATGCAACGACCGCGTGCTGGTCTGAGCCGGTGAAACCGTGGGAGCGGAAGAACAGTTGCGCGGCTCGGGGACCCTCCTGACGCATGAGAGTCGGATTTTTCCCGCTCCACTTGAAGGGACCGGTATAAGCGACGCCCCGGAGCGTGCGGTTGTCCACCAGGTTTCCGCCGAGACCGCCGTCCACCGCGATGTCGTACAGCAGGCCGTCGACGTTATTTTCCGGATGGCAGGTGATACACGAGAGCTGCCGCTGAAAGCTGATGACGGCATGGTTGAAGAGGTATTCACCTCGGCGGACAGTCGTCGTGGCCTGTGGTCCACCGAGATCGATCTCACCGGCAACTGTCTGTTTTTGAGTGTCGATGATCGTGACGGAGTCGGAAAGCCGATTGGCGACGTAGACCCAGGCGCCGTCGGGAGAGGCCACGAGACCCTTCGGGTTGAACTGCGTTGGGATCCGGGCATCAATATATTCGCTGCTCAATCCCAGGTGTCGGGCGTATAGGGAGATGGTCTCATCGGGAAGCGTGATTCTGCCGTCTTCGATCTTCAGGATACGCTTCACTTCGTCCATATCCAGCACCGAAACGGTGTCGACCCCTGAGGACGTGACGTAGAGCTTTTGACCGTCAGGAGAAAAAGCAAGCCCGAAGGGATCGGCATAGTAGAGGTCCATCTCGTCCAGCAACAGATAAGCCACCCGGCCTCCAGGCCTGGCCTCGAGCACGGCCACGCCGTAGGTCACCATCCAGCCCTGGTAGATCTG
>CBDTUG010000363.1:0-3066 GCA_965363555.1 uncultured Thermoanaerobaculia bacterium | reverse complement strand
CGGACCCGAAGGGGCCGCAGACTCCAGACCATAAAGGTGGGCGATTTTCCGTGGTTGATGCTGGCAAGCAGTTTGGCCTCGCGTTCGAAGCGCGCGAATCGCTGTGCGTCGGAGGCGAATTCCTCGGGGAGCACTTTGAGTGCTACATCCCGTTCCAGCTTGGTGTCAGTTGCACGCCACACTTCGCCCATGCCGCCGGCACCGAGCTTTTCGGTGATTCGGAAGTGGGCGAGGGTCGTACCTATCATGGTGACTCCGGTGAGAGGTTTTGTGCCCAGTTGAGAGCGATCTCTATTTCTTCGCCAGCTTGTTCGTCACGTTCGAATCCTACGAAGACGAATCGATTTCCATCGGGGGAGACGTCCCAGTTGGTCGCTGGGGCAGTCGTGGTCACGAATCGACCGGCGAGGTCGTCAATAATTACTCGAGGCGGGCCGGCACGAAAGACGATGCCATCATCAATGTCCACTTCGACAAGAGGTCGAGTGTTCGGCCCGGTATCAAGGTCGATGTAGAAGAGGCGTCGGCCGTCACCTGACCATCTTGGATAGCTGCCGAATCCGGGGGAAACCTGCCACTTGCCTTCGCCTTCGAATGGGCGGACATAGATCCTTGATTTTCCAGATCCTGGTGAACCATAAGCGACCCATCGGCCGTCAGGCGAGATCACAGCGCTATGGGCATCGGTCTCAAACAGGCGCGCATCTTCACCCTCGGTGATCAAATAAAGGTCGGAGGTCCGTCCGATCCTCGTATAGGCGAGCGTTTTCCCGTCGGGACTGAACGACTCGGGGAAGAGGGGAGCGGAGTCCTCGGGCGTCAGCCGCCTGCTGCTACCCCCTCCGTCGGATTGGCTCAGCAGAATGCCCGGTTTGGTGAGATAAGAAAGGTAGGCAATCCCGCGGCTATCTGGTGTCCACACCGGGTAGAGTTCGTTGCCGCCAAATGTAAATCGTCTGAGTGATTCTGAGACCAATGAATAAACCCAAACATCACCTCCGACGCCCGATCGTCCTGGTCCCACCGTTACGGCCAACTGTTCTCCGTCGGGCGAGAACCGAGGTTGGTTGAACCCGTTGGGCGGCAACGGTAGGTGGGTCAATGTGCCATCACGATCCACGATCGTCAGTTGAGTGTCGATTTCTGTCACGGCGCCTTCGACCCACGCGAATGTCCCGTTGGACGCGACAGCGAAATACCCGGCTCCGCTACTGGGGTCGCCTCCGACATCTTCGATGATTGGAGTGCCTTCACCCCGAGTCTTGAGCGATTCAGGATCGAAGCCGATGGAATACAGCACTCCGGCAAGGGAGTAGACAATCCTATTTCTGCCAACGAATCGGGCCATATTTGCCCCATCGATTAACAGATTCCGCTGACCCGTTTCTCTTGAGTAGATAACGATCTGAGCGTCGTTGTAGTCGTTTGGGCTGTCATATTTCCCGACGGTGAAAATCACCGCGTCACCGCCAGGAAGGGCGTCTGGGAATCGGAAGGTACGCTCGTCGTTTTCGGTATCAAGTTCAAGGAGGGTCTCGGGGGTGCCACCTGAGGCAGAGATTGTCAACAAACCGGTGGTGTATTCGGGTGAATAGACAATGGTGTCGTCCGCCAGCCAAACACCACCTCGGGAATTGGGCGTATCAGCGATCGTGATAGCCGGGCCGCCTGCGACGGAGACTTTCTTCATTTTGCCGTCGGCGAAGAAGGCGAGGTGGGTCCCTTGAGGAGAAAAGAAGGGATCAGTCCCACCCTCTGTGCCCGGCAGGGGCGTGACCTTGTGGTCTTTGAGGTGTCTCAGGTAGATCCGGTCCTGGTCCAACTCGAGGTCTCGGGCGACGAAGGCCAGGGCCTGTCCGTCGGGAGACAGGGCGATGATTGGCACGTCGATGAATGACAGTGTCTGTTGGTCTCCTACCGAAACAGCAAACCGAGTCAACGGATGATCGGGCACCTCTTCAGGTTGCCACCAGACGTAGGCAGCGAGAATTAGAGCGAATGCCGCCGCCAACCACGCCAAGACCTCACGTATTCGTCTGGGAGATTTGGCGTTTCGATCCAAATGGTCAGGTTCATCCACAGGTACCTTTGACGCCTCAATCAGGTCAAACCGAGCATCACCGATCCATTGCAATCGGTCCTTGGGTTCGCGTTCGAGGCATCGGGTTATCAGGCGGCGTAGAGCAGACGGGGCTTTTCGAGGCAGCGCTTCGAGATCAGGCGTTTCTTTCAAAACCGACGCCAAAATGTCTGAGACTGTCTGGCCTTCGAAGAGTTGGCGTCCGGTCAGCATCTCCCAAAGAACGACACCGAAGGCCCAAATGTCTGCACGTCTGTCAACCTTCTTGCCTCGTGCCTGCTCGGGGCTCATGTAGGCGGCGGTCCCCAGGATCACGCCCTCGAGGGTGGCGTTGCGGGTCATTGTTGGTGACAGGGACAGGCTGGAGTTGTCGGTCTCGGTCTCCCAGGCCTTGGCGAGACCAAAATCAAGGACCTTGACGGTACCGTTTTCTGTAACTTTAATGTTGGCGGGTTTGAGGTCTCGATGGACTATGCCGGCTTCATGGGCGGCCTCAAGGGCTTCGGCTATCTGAGCGGCGAGAGCGATTGTTTCATTGATTGGAATCGGTCCTTGAGCAATGACTTCGTCGAGACCGTCTCCCTCGACCAGTTCCATCACCAAAACATGTGCTCCATCGACATGTTCGAGCCCGAAGAGGGTGGCAATATTGGGGTGATTGAGAGACGCGAGGACCTTGGCTTCTCGTTCGAACCGGGCGTGACGGTCGGCATCGTCCGCAAAGTCCTCCGGCAAGACCTTGAGCGCAACTTCACGGCCGAGCTTCTCATCGGTCGCTCGCCACACCTCTCCCATGCCGCCTTTGCCAAGCACAGCGGTGACTTCGAAGCTACCGAGACTTTGACCTATGGTCACCTTCATGACACTCGAAATCGAGACTGGATATCCATTGTATTCCACAACCCCATCAACCTGCGTTTTCTTCCCTAAACCCAGGAATGCACTGCCCCGGGAACCTGAGCAGGGAAGATCGCAGGCTTTCGATG
>CBDTUG010000362.1:0-3069 GCA_965363555.1 uncultured Thermoanaerobaculia bacterium | reverse complement strand
GCAGCCACAAAAAGGCACGAAAATGCACAAAAAGGAAGAAAGAAAAATAGCCTCAACATTTCCGGAAATTATTGAGGATTCTCATGGCCCAAATTGTGTTTCTCTTCGTGCCTCTTTGTGCCTTTATGTGGCTATTTCATGAGTTTTGCATGAGGCTCAGCTGATAGCTTCTTCCTACCTCGGCTCCAAGATCAACTGGGCCCTGCTTTCCACCTCGATCATTTCCCGTGAAAAAGGCAGTGTCCGGCCCTTGACGGCCAACCAGTCGCTGAACTGATCTGCAACGTGTGGCGACCACGGCCGACCCGACTGACCCAGGGGCAACACCAGGATCGACCGATCCCAGTCGCCGACATCCGCTACAAACCGCATCGAGGGAATGAATTTCACGTTGAAAGGCTTCGCCATGTCCCAAGTGTTGGCATTGATCGTCGTCCCGTCGCCTGGCACACCGACCGGATGACGGTTACCAGCCATTCTCAGGAGGGTGCCGACCAGGGGAAAATCTCCGAGTACGTGGGAAAAATCAACCTGATGGACATCTCCCCACACGGTGGTGTGATCAATACGATCCAACCGGTCGAGGCACCGGTCTATGATTGCCGCCCGATCCTCAACAACCTCGGTCCGCACATCGTCCCACCAAGTCTCGGGAAGCCCCCCAACAAGGAGACGAAGGATGCGCTCCGCGTCGAATGGCGTGCGATCGAGGTCCTTGTCGAACGCCTCATCCTGACCGACCTCAAGGGCCAACTCGAGGATCAACCGGCTGAAGAGAACGGGCTCCGCCCTGTCTACATCCATTCGGGCGTCCCATTCCAAGAGCGCGGTTGCGGTCGGACCCCTATGCCGTTCGAGGTCAGGCCAGAGCGATTTCAACAGAGCGACGGCCCGCCCCGACACAACGTCCCCCTGGAGGTTCAGGCAGCTCTCGACATCCCAGTCCGCCTTCGCCGCCAGCCGGTGTTTGATCCTCCGGATACGCCACGGCGCCGCAAAGTCAGCCGGGAACGCCCGTGTCCTTCGGTAGTCTCCCTCGCTGAACAGATCGTGATTGGCTGTACCGACGAAGCCCTCCTCCGGATCTTTCATTGATGGATTCTCGGAAAATTCTGCGAGACCCTTCCAGGCCCAGGAACTGTCACTACCGGGCGACGGCAATCTGCCGGCCCCTCGAACACGATGAGGCCGGCGCCCGACAACTTGATGCAGAATATGTCCCTCGACGTCGGCAGCCACCAGGTTCATCGAAGGTCCGGGGGCGTCACTCCACGCGGAAGCGACATCCTCAACGCTGTCAGCGCGCGCCATTCGGAGGAACGCATTGACGCAACTTGGGCCCTGGAGAGCAGTCCACGCAAGAGCCAACGTCGAGTCCAGGGTGTCTCGCACGACCGGTCCATGCCGGGAGATCCGGACCTTCATCGTCTCGGACTCCGAGCGCCATCGGACCTCGATTGTCTCGGTCACGGTCCTCAGAGGAATCCAGGCGTCATCAACCAACTCCTGGTCCCGGCTCCCGTCCAACGTCAAGACGTAGAGGTCCTGGTCGTCCATCATCGACATGGTGAAACCCCAGGCGACTCTCCGATTGTGACCGATCAAGACCCCCGGCACACCGGCGATGGATGCGCCGGATACGCGGATCCCCGGGGCCCTCAGGCCGATGGCGTACCAGGTTCCCGGCACAGCAACACCAATGTGAGGATCGTTGGCAAGCAGAGGTCTTCCCGTCACCGTTCTCGCCGGGCCGATCGCCCAGTTGTTCGAACCGCCACCGAACGGCGGCATCATCGCATCTTCCTCCTCCGGGGGCCTCGACGGTAAATCTACCGGCGGGATCCAACGGCGCTGTTCCTCAGGCCCCCATCCCCACAGATCAACCGCCATTTCGCGCCCCAAATGGGTCATTTCTACCGAGCGCGTGATCTCATCCCCCATCGCCCAGGTCAGGTTGAGTTCCAGCAGGAGCCCAATGGAAAGACTGTCTTCGATTGTCCAGGGGTCGGGCTCAATTCCCAGCAGCCACAGCTCGGGCGCCACCCAACGACCAAAGTCTCTCAGCGCGGCGTTGACACCATCCGAGTAGCGCTCCAGGGTCCTGCCGGCCACAGCATCCAGGGCGGCCGCCTGACGACCCGCGGTCGCCGCCAACCGGAGTGTGCGCATCCTGCGGTCAGTCGAAAGAGCCCTTTCACCAAAGACCTCAGACAATCGACCACCGGCCATTCTGCGCCCGAGGTCCATCTGAAAGAAGCGGTCGCGGGCATGGACGTAACCCTGGGCAAACCACAGGTCCTCGGCGGTCGCAGCATCAATATGCGGAATACCTCTGCCGTCAAGGGCAATTGTGACGCGGTCGTGAATACCGCGAAGTTGCACAGTTTCAACCCCGGACTCCGGCAGACGCGATCGGTGGGAGTAGAACCTGATATGCCCGAACAACAGGACCGGAAGCAGAATCACACCCGAGAGAAAAACCACCAGAACAAAACGTAGGCGACCGTGCATGGGGGGAGTTTAACCCGGCAGCGGGCCGTTTTCGAAGAAAGGTAAACACCGGTGCCAGGTCAGCGACCGCGCCCGAGGTTCCAGAGGAATCGGTGTCAGATTACTTTCCGATAAATTCGATAGGTCTTGTACAAGTCCCCATCCATCAGCCGAACGGTCCCTTTGATCAGTTCGTTGTCTTCGAGAATCCAGGAGTACTCGCACCACGAGTATCCGAGTCGAAGCGCCACCTCGAGGCCCTCGGCAATCAGTGCCCCCTCGAGACCTCTTTTGCGGTGTTCGGCCTTGACGCCCAGCGTGATCAGCCGCAAGCCCTCCATGTCCGAGGCTTTGGTCATGGTCAAGTGTTTGAGAGTCTTCAGCGGGTGACGCCACGGCGAACCGTCGAAGTCCTTCAGGACCGGATTCCAATCGGGCAGACAGAGCAGAAAACCCGCCGGCTTTCCGTCGATGAAGGCAAAGCGGAGAAGCCCAGGTTCGACCAACGGCTTAAGTTCACGCGCCAACTCTTCGATTTCGCCGTCATTCATCGGCACGAAACCCCAGTTCTTCTCCCAG
>CBDTUG010000361.1:0-3070 GCA_965363555.1 uncultured Thermoanaerobaculia bacterium | reverse complement strand
AGAATGGCCAGTGCTTTGATCTGCGACAGATCATCCCGGTAGTCTTCAATCAGATATTCGAGACTTTCCCCAATGCCTTCGGCCGGATCTTTCATCAAGGGCATACTCGCCAGCAGCCCGACCGGTACCCCCAGGGACAACGACCAATCCTCCAGGGTCAAGGTCCACCTCTCATTACAAAAACGTTGATTTTCGGCATGGCGTATCCATCTTCGCCGATAGTCGGACCACACCAGGAGCTTGGATAAAACCTGTTCTTGGGCCGCAAGCGCGCCCTCCACTTGGCACGCATCGAAGGCCGTCCTGGCTTGATCGGCCGAATACATGGCGTCACTCCACTTCGCGGAGTCCGTGCTGGTCCACGCCCCATGGATACGATCGAACCAGCCGGCGGCCTGGGTCGGCCCCAGACCGGTATCGATGGCGCCTGCATAATCGTCGGCAAAGGCGTCCTTGACCAGCTCGCTAAACCGACTGGGATTCAGCCAGACGGAGTGGGCCGCCTCCAGGAGCCCTGTCAACTGAAAAAGATCGGTCAGCCCATCAATTTTCTTCAACTGCTCTTCGGTCGCCGGCCCCTCTCCCATGAAGGCACGCAGAAAGCCCTTGGCCAGGCAACTGCATGACGCGACCGGGACTCCCACAACAGTGGCCAGAGCTTCAATTGTCTTGGCGGCCTCGTTTGGCGGAAGGGCCAACCTCTCCGAAAGGGCCGCCAGCCTGGGATCCATGGGACCCATGAACTCTTCCAGGACATGGCTGAGAGCCGCCTCGACCAATAACTTCACCGCCAGACGAAATTTGTTGGCTTCAAGACCACAATCACGTCCCCATCTCTCGAGTGAAACCCAGAACCCCGGGTCACAGTAGTTAACGGCCTCCTGGATTGCGAATGGCGCCCACGGTTGTGCAGCCAATTCCACCGGCTCGTGGATCTCCTGACGGAGCTTCCTGATCTCGGAAGCGATCGCGCTGTCCCGATTGCGATCCCTGGTCTGTGAAGACGCAGCCGGAGGCAGCCCCATGGACATCACGAGGAAGACCGGTACAAACCAACGAAGACGAACAGCTTTCACAGCTGGATCTCCCTAAGGAGTCACTTCCAGGATGACCCGCCGTGACGTACATTCCTCGGCAATACAGACCTCGGCTTCCAGCTCATAAACCCCTGTGGCCGCAGAGGAGGGAATCGGTTGCGAATAGATCGTCTGGAAGTGACCGTTTGTTCGGGCCAACCTTTCCGATGTAGGGAAACTCGGGAGCACCTTGCCACCCAAGAACAGAGACCGGCTCTCCAAGACCTCCAACGACCTCCCTTCCGGAGCGCTGATGTCGTACTCAAAAACGACCCTGGCCTCAGTGCCCCGGGCGATCCGTGGAGGTTCGACCCGGACGTTGAATGAACTGATCGACGGTGCCGCTTGGTTATTCGGCATTACCGGTGGCATCGCCTCCTCAGCCCCAGCTTCATCGAATGCAGCCGCAATGTCGGCCCCGGGCTCATAACCACGGATGATCGCTACGCTGGATACCGCCCGGGCCAGTTTGTTGGGCTCAAAATCATCGCGTACCACCCGTCGATCGAAGAGGATATGAACCCAGGTTCCGTTCATTCCTTTTCGTTTCTTGGTCAGCTGAACGGTGATCTCATCCTTCTTCGCCCGGACGTAGATTCCCTCCCCAGTCTCGCCGCTTTGGACCTTGATCTTCTTGGCAAAGAGAGCGCCCTCGCCACCACGACCCTGCTTCTTGGATTTCTGCGGCGCCGGACTTCCGTCCGGAAGCACGTAGTGATGACCGTAGTTCCGCAGATCCATCTTGGCCACGAACGAGGTCGTCAAGAACGTGTTGTAGGCAGCCTTGGCGGCCGCCTTCACCTCCTTGTCGACGGCAAAACTCGGTGTTGCCTGGACAACAAGGGCGAGGGCCAGAACAAACACAGTCCTGGCGGCACATTTTACCTGCGGACGGGATTGGAAGCGCGTCATTACAATTCTCCTCTGCCTGGGAATGCTCAGGTGCTCAATTAAGTAATGGGAGAATAGATGACCTCCGACCTGATTTCAAGGACGACCCATCACCGGAAATGCCATACTGATCCACCCTGAATGAAGAATTCGACACCTTTATCCGCACACTGCACCACCTGTGGCCACGACAATTGGGAACCCCACCTTGAGGTACCCAATAGATCGTCGCCAGACAGTTACAGCCTTGTTGTCCGCTGCAACGGCTGTGGCATCCTCAGGTTGTCGCCGGGGGCGGAAATTTCCGCCGGAAACATGAAGGTGCACACCTTCAATCCGCACTACACCAGTACCGCGAACCGCGGCCTCACCGAGCACGCAAGCGCGCGCCTTGGGCCGCTGACGCGCCGATGGAAGAGCCAAATGCTGGCCTCCCACTTTGAGAGCCCAGGACCCCTTCTCGAGGTCGGCTGCGGCACCGGCGAGTTGATGTCCGTTCTTGTGCAAAAGGGGTTCGACGTGGTCGGGATCGAGCCAGGCAAGCAAGCCAGACTCCACGCCCAACGACACCATGGCCTCAACGTGCTGGCGGACCTCGATCAGGCGCCACACAGTTTTTCCGGAGCAATCCTTTGGCATGTCTTGGAACACGTTGAAGACCCGGTTGCCTTTCTCACGAAGATCCGGTCACGCCTGACGTCCGAGGGTCTTTTGGTGGTGGCGGTACCCAACGCCGCCAGTCGTGATGCTGCCCTCTACGGATCCAGGTGGGTTGCTTGGCACGCCCCTCATCACCGATGGCACTTCGAGCCCCCCACCCTTGATCGCGTGCTCAAAGAAGCGGGCTTCAAAACTCAAATCAGGGCCTCGGTGCCGTCAGATACACTCTTCAACTGCGCCGCCAGTGAGATTTTCCACTCATCGGGCCTTCGCTGGACCCTGCCCGTTCGATTGACCCGAGCCGTGTGGCGCACGGTAACGATACTGTTCACCGTCAAACGCTTTGGCCCGAGCCTGGCATCGACCTTACTCGTCGTGGCGAGGCCGGCAACTCCAAAGGCAGGCTAGGGCATTGCCATTTTGAGATAGGCGGCGCCGTGTTC
>CBDTUG010000360.1:0-3075 GCA_965363555.1 uncultured Thermoanaerobaculia bacterium | reverse complement strand
GAAGGTGGTATCACCAAGGTCGAGCGCCATGCGGTCGGAGAAGGTCAGGCTGGGCGCCGGTTGAGGCTCGGCAGCCTCGACCACCCGGAGGTTGAGGCGTTTGAGGATGATGTCCTCCTTGATCGCCGCGACCTTGGGGTCACCGATGGGAAGGGCCGCAAGCTCGGCTTCGAGCTCGGCGATGCGGTTCGGATACCACGTCAACAGCCGGTCCCGATTGTCTGCGACCCCCGCCATACCGGCCTCGATGAGCTCCTGCCCGACGATGGTGCAGTCGGCGTAAACCGAGTTGCCACCGGTGTGGTCGGAGTGCTCGTGGGTGTTGATGAGATAAACGAAGTCGGAGCGGTCGAGCTCGCGGGCGATGACCTGGCGCAAGCCTCTGTCAATTTCCGGGACGCCGAAGGTGTCGATGACCACGATGCCCTTCGCTGTGGCAAACGCCATGATGGAGGTCGACGAGATGTGGTCGCCGACCCACAGCCGGATCACACCATTGTCGATCTCCTGCACGTGCAGCGGGAGGCCTGCGATCTCTTCGGCGCCGGCCCACGATGCCGCCAGCAACAGTGAAAAAACGACAGTCTGCAACACTCTGGTACTCATCTTCTGCCTCCCCAGTGCGCGGAGATCGGGCCGCCCCGCGTTCTCAATAATCGAACTGACACAGCGATATATCGCAAATCTCACTGTATATACGACGGCGGAGAGCCTGGGTTCTTGCTGAGTGATAAGCGAGGAGCACCCTTGGAAGTCGGTAACACTACCGGGGTTTTTGAATCGGTGCTCGAACCAGTACCAAGCCAGTACCACGTATCCCAAAGTTACGTTGTTGGGCACGGGCCCTCGGGACTTTGAAACAATGGGACCCGTGTGCCTCTTGCAAAACCCGCGTTGCCGGGTATTTCGATCTATGGTGGGGCAGGCACCGTTGTGGTACCTTTTTCTGGGTCACATCGAGTTTATCTTTCGCACTTGAATGCACCAGTCGGTACATCTGAGCACCTGGCCGTACAGCTGTGAGAAAGATGGCGCTTTGCACCCCGGAAAAAACGGGTATGCCGATTGCAATTGAAGCGTCTGGCCAAGGAGGTAACGATGAATTTTCCAGGAAAATCGACGATCCGCGTCTACCGAGAATCGAAAGTAGTGCTCATGGTCCTGGCGGTTGGCGCTGCGGTCGCGTGCGGCAATGTCGCAGCTACCGGCGTCGTAGCGGAAGCCACCGACGATCGCACTGTGGTATTCGATCGCCGCGCAGAACCTCGAGAAAACGCCTTCGATTTGCTGGTGCCCAAGGGCTGGCTTATCGATGGTGGCGTCATGCGCGTCGACCCAACGGCTCAGGGCGGTGCGGCACAATCCATCGAAGCCAAGTTGGATTTCTCGGTCAAGAGCGACGGCGGAGGTCGGGTCCTGCTTCGCTGGCTGCCGGATACATGGTTCATCGACGCCAGCATGACGCCGGCCGGGCAGATGGGACTCTTTCCACCTGGGAGCAACTATAACGGCATGACCGTGATGCCGGCTCTTTCCGCGCGAGACTTTTTGCAGCAAGTGGCTTTCCCTTATGCCCACCCAGCGGCGGAGCAGGTCGAGATCGTCGATGGTAAAGCGCTGCCGAAACTCGCCCAGGACATGACCAACGCGCTCAATGCCATGGTGCCGATGCTCGCCGGCCAGGTCCGGTATGACGCCGGTATGATCAGGGTGCGGTACTCCGAAAGGGGACGGCGTTATGAGGAGGTCATGGTCACGGCCATTGAGAATATGGGTCAGATCGCCGCCGGCATGTGGCGAAACCGTCAGACTGAAATCGCACGCGCGCCGATCGGGGAGCTCCCGACATGGGAGCCCGTTATGGCGGTCGTTCGCAGTTCGGTGCGCCTCAATCCCCAGTGGGTCGCGGGCGAGCTTCGGGGCCAGGCCATTCGCAGCAATACCCTCAACCGAACGATGCAGGAGATCAACCGAATCGGCGAAGAGATCGCCCAGAACCGGGAACGCACCAACTGGGAGATTCAGAACGACATGTTTCTGACACTCATGGAGCAGGAAGAGTACGTCAACCCCTATACGAATGAGGTGGAAGTCGGCAGCGATCAGTGGAAGCATCGGTGGGTGAATGAAGGCGGCGACGTCATCTTCACCGATCGGGAAGGGTACGACCCCAATACCGACATACACGTCAACCGGTCTGGCTTCAAGCGCACCCCGGTTCGCCAGCGGTCCTCGCAGTAGACCGAAACGAATGGAGCCGCGAAAGGAATGTGGCGTTGATGAGTGCACGCCGTACCAGGCCAAATAGCAGAGCCTTTGCACGCATCCGGGAGAAATGACGGGCGTGATGCGATTTCAACATCTGCAAGGTCCGCAAACCTGGATCCGATCCACAAGGACGATTTCAACCAGTGCCCGGGCGAAGGCCCTGGCTGCAGTGAGGCCACCGACCCGCCGCCAACGATGACCACATGTGGGGTTCGATATTTCGGCGTCAGGACGCGATTGAACCTGGCTGAAGCTTCATCAGAAGGGCTTCTGAATTGCAAGCCAGGCCGCCAACCCACCGACGGCTGCGATGACGAGCCAAAGCTTGACAGTCCATTCAGGCCGTCGTCTCAACGGCAGCACAACGAGACCGAGAACGAGCCACAAGCCAATCTTGGTCCATGCCCAGAGAGGGATTGCGCCAAACATGCCGAGCCGGGCAAGGAGACCGAATCCTGCAACGAAGATAATCGTCAGTGCGACACAGTGAGCGATCTTTGCGAGTCGGCGAAGAGCAGCCCCTTCAGCCGAACCAGAAGCGGCCAACGTGCCCAGAGATGTAAACAGCAGCAACACCGCAGATACATGCAGAACTTTGTAAATTTCGTAACTCATTCATGCCTCCGTGCGTGGGTAACAAAAGAATTGCCAGAATCTTTCCGAAACTCAAATACGAAATCATGAGCTGGTTCCTCATAGGTACCAGATGGGATGAGTAGGCCGGCCCCCTCATCCCATCTGGCACCTATGTTCTCGTCTCTTGACAAACGGACTCCCGCGGAAGTATTCAACGAAGGAGGAATCAGG
>CBDTUG010000359.1:0-3076 GCA_965363555.1 uncultured Thermoanaerobaculia bacterium | reverse complement strand
CTGAATAATGCCGCATCTGACTGACGCACTACACTAGCCTGATCAACTCAGGAGATTGCTCGGTCGGTCGTTTCCGCTTTAGTTGCGGCCAAAAGGCCACGCTACGTCCTCTGTGCTTCTGTGGTGAATTTGCTTTTTGAGGTGGTGGATCGTTTGCCTTGGAGATCGTCCTCTCTAATTCGGGCTCCGCCGGGTTGGCCGGGGTTCCCTGGCGAGCTGCCGATCGGGTTGACGGACGCTTCGGGGTGGTCCACCCTTCCCTAAATGAAATCGATAGCTGCCCATCTGATTCGGAATGCGAAGAACGGATTTCCAGCATGAAGGTCCTGGTCTTCTGTCACAAGCCGCCCTGGCCGATGGTTGACGGCGGCACGGTTGCCACTGCAAGGATGGCTGAAGGCCTGGCCGCCCGAGGCGTCGACGTCGAAGTTTTGGCCCTGGCGACACCTAAGCATCCTGGAGGTGGGCGAGGTCCGGACGGTATTCCTTTTGATTCCATCGAGGTCGATACCCGGCCCCGGCTGATACCCGCCCTTCTCAATCTCTTGCGGCGTACGCCATACCAACTGCAGCGATTCTTGAGTTCCAAGGCGGTGAAAGTTCTCAAACGCCGGTTGAGAGAGTCACCTCCCGATGTTGTGCAGATTGATGGCGTTGGAGTCCTGCCCTACCTCGGAGCAATACGGGAGGCCTTCGGCGGGGTGGTCATCTATCGTGCCCACAACGTAGAACATCAGGTCATCAGGGATCGGGCAGCAGCGAGAGGCTCCCCCCTCTTCTCAGGGTGGTTAAGGCTCCAGGCAGGCCGGCTCGAACGTGCCGAGGCAAGAGCATGTCGGGAGGTCGACGGCGTCGTAGCCATCAGCGAGGCCGTTGGGGCATGGTGCAAGGGATGGGCCCGAGGACCGGTTGTGGTGATCGGTGTTGGTGCGCCCGTGTGCCGGAAGACCCCAACACGGGCAACGGCACAGGATCTGGTCCACCTGGGGGCGATGGACTGGCCGCCCAATCGAGAGGGCGTCTTGTGGTTTGTTCGGGAAGTGTGGCCGGAGCTCAGGCGTCGGCATCCCTCCTTGGAGTTTCACCTCGGGGGCCGTCGATCACAAGCGTTCGGCCATGAGGTTGCTGCGCCCGGAGTTGTGGTGGATGGCGAGATCGACAGCGCAGCGGGCTACCTGGGCGACCACGGCCTGATGGTTGTGCCCCTGCTGGCCGGGAGCGGCATCCGGGTCAAGATTGTTGAGGGCATGGCTTTGGCCAAAGCGATCGTTGCATCCCCGGTTGCAGTCGAAGGCCTTGCAGTGGATGCGGGCCGCCACCTTTTGGTTGCGGAGCATGCCCTGCAGTGGATAGAGGCGATTGAACGATGCCTGTCGGATCCACAGTTGGTGGCGGCTCTGGGCGCCGAAGCGTTTTCTTTCGCCAGAACACAGTTCTCACTGCCAAAACTCAGCAAAGATCTCGAGAACTTCTATACTGCCCTGGCAACGTCTGCCCTATGAAGATCCTCGTTGTCACCCCTCGTTTTCCGCATCCCCTCGACAAGGGGGACAAACTGCGGGCATACCACCAGATACGCCTGATGTCGGCGAACCACGACATCGTCTTGTGCGCACTTTCGGAAAAACCGATTTCTCACACCTCCCTCGAAGCCCTGAGTCCTTGGTGCCGGCGGGTCGAAGTCCTGCCCTTTTCGTCCGGCGGCGGGCGCAGGGCGGGATTGAGGGCGATGGCTCTGGGTCTGCCATATCAGGTCGGCTATTTCACACATGGAAGGGCCATTGAGAGGTTTCGTTCCATCGTCGACGAGGAACAACCCGACCTGGTTTTCTGCCAATTGGTTCGTACGGCGGAATATGTCAAGGACCTGGAGCGTCCCTGTCTGCTGGATTACATGGACGCCTTTTCCTGTGGCATGGCTCAGCGAGCAGGTGTCGGAGGCCCGTGGGCCAGGGGGGCTCACGCTCTCGAGCACCGTCTGTTGGCGAGGTATGAGCGACGGGTCTTTAGCCGTTTTGAAGCGCATACGATTATCTCTGAGCGGGATCGTGCGGCGTTGCCCCTGCAACAAAGGCAGCGCCTCCGGGTGGTTCCCAATGGAGTGGACTCCGATGTTTTCTCCCCCAGAGACGCCGATATCCGGTGGGATGTCCTCTTCGTCGGGAACATGGCCTATCCGCCCAATGTGCGAGCCGCAGAGACACTGGTTCGCGATATTCTTCCCAGAATCAAGAGCCGGAGGCCGGGCACTCGAGTTCTGATCGCCGGCGCCAATCCGACTTCGGCCGTTCGACGACTGGCTTCCGGCGCGGTCGAGGTCAGCGGATGGGTTGATGATGTTGTCGATTGTTACTCGGGATCTCGGATATTTGTGGCGCCGATGGAGTTGGGTACCGGCATGCAGAACAAATTGCTCCAGGCGATGGCAATGGGGTTGCCCTGCGTGACAACGCCCCTGGCCGCTGAGGCGCTGGGACTCTGTGAAGGTGTGATGCGGGTTGGTTCCAGCCCAGAGCATCTGGCACAGTGCGTCGTCGATTTGCTCGAACGGCCTGAAGTTGGTCAAAAGCTGGGCAGGAAGGCACGGGAGATGGTCGTGTCCCAATATCGTTGGGAAGCGACCACCCAAGCCCTCGAGGGGGCCCTGGACCAGGCCGTTGCCACCGGGAGGCGCGATGACGGATGAAAGAGAGACGGTGATTCGAACGATCCTGAAGGGTTGGCCGTGGATTCTTGGGGCGGCGGTCGTTGCCGCTACGGTGATTTTTCTGTCGTAGATAGCGACGCCGGAGGTCTTCAGGACATCGGTCGAGATTCGCATTCTGCCCCCGGACGAGCCGGAGCTGTGGCAGGACAGGAGGGCTCTTGCACAAGCCCTTGATGCCGAGGGTCGGAGGGTGATCGCGGTGGTCATGGGTGGTGAGGTCAAGGAGGCGGTCGCTCGTTCGATGGGCGCACGGTACGGCCTCGACCTTGCGGCGCCTCAGTGGAGGAAGGCCTGGGCCGAGGCATGGCAGGGCCGCGTTATGGTTGCTGGACCGGTTGACGGGGAGGTTTTTCTGATCGTGGACGATGA
>CBDTUG010000358.1:0-3079 GCA_965363555.1 uncultured Thermoanaerobaculia bacterium | reverse complement strand
TTTTGTGGCTATTTCCCCCTCATCGTGGCGTTTCCTTCAAATTTTGCAAGCGCCTGAGCTGTCAGCTGTCAGCGATTCTGCCCCTCCGAAATATCGTTTTCGGAAGAACAAAGCGACATTGACGAGGCCGATCAAAACGGGCACCTCGACCAGTGGTCCGATGACGGCGGCGAATGCGGCACCGTGGTCGATGCCGAAAGTTGCGATCGCGACAGCGATTGCCAGTTCGAAGTTGTTGGAGGCGGCCGTTAAGCTCAGGGTGGCGGCCCGGCTATAGCCCGCTCCGACTTTTGCGCTGATGAAGAAAGAAATCAGAAACATCACCACGAAATAGATCATCAGAGGGATGGCGATGCGAATAACGTCAAGCGGCAGCTGCACGATGGTCTCACCCTTGAGCGAGAACATGACGACGATGGTGAATAACAAGGCGACCAGGGTCATCGGGCTGATCTTCGGAATGAAGACCGTTTCGTACCAGGCTTTGCCCTTGCTTCTGATAAGGGAAAACCGGGTCAGGATTCCAGCGAGGAAAGGAATGCCAAGGTAGATGAAGACGCTCTTGGCAATCTGGCTGATGGTGATAGAAACCTCAACGCCCTCGAAGCCGAACCAACGCGGCAAGACGGTAATGAAGACGAAGGCATACGCCGAGAAAAACAACACCTGGAAAATCGAGTTGAGAGCCACAAGCCCGGCGCAGTACTCACTGTCGCCCTTGGCCAGTTCGTTCCACACGATGACCATGGCGATACATCGGGCCAGGCCGATCAGGATTAGACCGACCATGTAGTCCGGCTTGTCGGGCAGCAAGAGGATTGCCAGGGCAAACATCAGAATTGGGCCCACGACCCAGTTCTGGAACAGGGAGAGTCCGAGCACCTTCCAGTCTCGAAAAACCGGCGCCATCTCTTCGTAACGTACCTTTGCGAGGGGCGGATACATCATCAGGATGAGGCCGATGGCGATCGGGATATTGGTCGTTCCTACAGACAAGCCGTTCCAGAAGCCGGCGATGCCCGGCCATAAGAATCCTGATCCGACCCCGACCGCCATCGCGAGAAAGATCCATACGGTCAGAAAGCGATCAACCACGGTCATGTTCTTGGAAATGCTCTCGTGGGCCTTCATGGGGTGTCTCCATCCTGTGATCGGGTGGTATCGACCTTCGAACGTCTTTTCTCTCGTGCCGCGTCAAGCCCAAGTCGGCACAGATCCTCAACCGGGAGATTCTGAATATCCTCGACCAAAGCGAGGTCCGACATCATTTGTTGATCGCCGGACGTTCCGGCGAGAGCGTTGTCGATCCAGGGCCTGGTCTCAGAATCTTCCCCAAGCCCAACCCACACCCATCGGCCCTCTTTTCTTTCGGTGGTCAGGCCGGCTCTCCGGAGTTCCCGCAGATGGGCCGAGACGGTTGACGGGGCCAGCTTGAGAACCGCGGTGATCTGACAGACGCAGAGCTCTCCGTGTCGCACCATGGCGAGTGTGCGAAGTCGGGCAGGATGGCCGAGGGCCCGGGCGACCGTGACGGCAGTGTCGAGGGGGGAATTCTTCATTTCGTCTTATCGCGAAATATAGTATTATTTGTCTCACACGTCAACCGGTTCGACCCTCGCGGCATTGGTAATGAGGCTCAGGCAGGTCGTGGGTGAGACAATCGGGCGAGGGAGGATCGACACGTGGCACGACAGCGAGTCCTAATTCTGTGTACCGGCAATTCATGCCGTTCCCAGATGGCCGAGGGGTGGATCGAGTACGTGCTTGGAGAAGTTTGGGAGGCTCGGTCAGCTGGCACGGATCCCGCCGGGCATGTTCACCCTCTGGCCGTCACAGTGATGGCGGAGGTCGGAGTTGATATTTCAGGCGGTATGCCCGAGCACGTCGAAGCCTTCCTGCACCAAATGTGGGATCTTGTGATTACCGTCTGTGATTCCGCCCACGAGACCTGCCCGGTGTTCCCCGGTCCGGTTGAGACACTGCACATCTCGTTCCCTGACCCCGCCAATGCCGAAGGAACCCGGGCCGGGCAGATCGAGGTCTTTCGCACCGTCAGGGATCAGATCCGGAGGCAACTCCTGCCAGAGATCGAACGACGGAAACGTTGAGATTCGTGAGAAGATACGGCCGACAACCGGAGGTGTGGCATGCGGTGGAAGAAGGGACGCAGGAGTTCCAATGTTGAAGACCGGCGGGGCCGGCGAGTGGGAGGCGTGCGCGGGCTCGGTCTGAGCGGCGGGGCGCTGATTATTTTTGGAATCATCTATCTCCTGCTCGGTGGAGACCCGATGAGCCTGGTCCAGATGGGCATGGAAAGCGGGGGCCCGAGCGCCTCAATCCCTAACGCGCCGATGCAGCAAAGTGGAGGTGCTCAGGACGAGCTGGCGGATTTCGTCTCGGTCGTGCTGGCGGACACCGAAGACACCTGGGGCAGGATCTTCGCGGACAACGGTGCGCATTACGAGGCGCCGATCCTGGTACTTTTCACCGACAGGGTGCAGTCGGCGTGCGGCATGAACTCCGCGGCGGTTGGCCCATTCTACTGTCCGGGAGACCACAAACTCTATATCGACCTCAGCTTCTATCGGGAACTGAAACAACGATTCGGCGCCCCGGGGGATTTTGCCCAGGCCTACGTCATTGCTCATGAGGTCGGCCATCACGTTCAGAATCTACTGGGTCTATCGGAGCAGACCCGCCGAACGCGGAGAGGGATGAGCAAGGCGGAGTCCAATGCCCTGTCCGTTCGGGTCGAACTTCAGGCGGACTGTTTCGCCGGAGTGTGGGGCCATCATGCGGATCGGCAGCGCCATCTGCTCGAACAGGGTGATATTGAAGAGGGGCTGCGCGCCGCCGCGGCGATCGGGGATGACCATTTACAACGGCAGGCCGGCGCAGTTATCAATCCCGACAGTTTTACCCACGGATCTTCGGAGCAGCGGGTGCGGTGGTTCCGCACCGGTCTCGAAACCGGCGACGTCGACAGTTGCGATACGTTGACGGCGGGTCGATTGTAAACACACCTAGCCCACCCTTCTCACCAGTTTTCGTCGCGAGGCGCGGAAGGCGTGGTGAGACT
>CBDTUG010000357.1:0-3085 GCA_965363555.1 uncultured Thermoanaerobaculia bacterium | reverse complement strand
ATGCCATAGTTGAACAGATCGGTGGCGCCGATGTCCCCCCCCTCCCACCCCCGGCTGAGATTGAACCGCCCCCACAACCGATCGTGGAAGAGCCTGCCCCGGCACCGGACCCACCTCTGAGCCCCGAAGGTCGTCTCGCCAAAGCCGCCGATGCTCTTCAGAGCGCCGAGATCAGAGACGACATCGGTGATGCGCTGCTGAATTTCAGCAAGGTCCACTTCACACGCTGTATGCTGCTGGCTCTTCGAGGCGACACCATCGTCGGCTGGCGGGGCGAAGGCGCCGAGGTCGAGCCGACGGCCGTTCGGGCAATTGCCATCCCCAAGGATGAACCATCGGTTTTCAGCGGTTTGCTCCAGGGCTCGGCCTTCTGGCTGGGCCCGTTGCCACCGATGGCCCGCAATCAGGAATTGACCATTGCGCTCGGAGATCCTTCCCCGGTTGCATGTCTAATCTTGCCGATCAAGGTCCGGGGCAAGATGGTGGCCTTTTTTTACGGCGACACCGGTGACCGGCCGTTGGGCACGATCCCAATGGCCGATTTCAAACGATTGATGGCAAAAACCGACATCGCCTTCCAGGTCTATCTGCTCAAAGGGAAGATCAGGGTGATGTGAGACCACCTCGGCTGCGCCGGGCGGGCTCAGCTGTCAACTATCAGCTCCCGACTTCCCCCAGTACGAGGTTGGCTGATACCATCTTGCGAAGAATCTCGAGGATCGGAGACCAGGATGTGCGAACTTTCACGGCAAACAAGCGTATTCTCAAACGAAAGCAACGCCACAGTAACGGTCCACCATGATCGGCTGGGGCACGGAGGAAACATGACCAAATTGCGCACCACCGGATTTTCAGTAATCGCAATCCTCTTTCTGATGCAGCTGACGGCTTCGGCAGGTCAGTTTGACACCGCTGTTAAGGCGGGAGTGGAACTGGACATTGCCGAAGGTGAAGTCCTCGACCTCGACCTCCAGCGAGCCTACGAGATCGCCCTGGCCCGCAATCTGGAACTCCAGGTCGGGCGCTACGATTTGGCCATCGCCGACACCGGCATCCAGGGCGCATCAGGCATGTTCGACCCGTCGTTCGACCTGGGCGCAGATGCCGACTATAGAGAGTCGGCAGCAGCAACCCAGTTGGATGGCGCCCTGGTCAGCAAGACCCGAAATACGCAGTACAGCCTGGGGCTCTCCGGACTGATGCCCACCGGCGGTTCGGTC
This sequence comes from uncultured Thermoanaerobaculia bacterium, assembly GCA_965363555.1. Lineage (GTDB taxonomy): Bacteria > Acidobacteriota > Thermoanaerobaculia > Thermoanaerobaculales > Sulfomarinibacteraceae > DAOWGJ01. The sequence goes on along the minus strand of CBDTUG010000357.1, from coordinate 1,865 downwards.
AGCCTCGGACTGGGAACCCGGAGAACGGCGACGAACTCCCAATTCTATTTTCTTAATCCCAGTTGGAGCACCGGCCTCACCGCACGGCTCAGTCAGCCCCTCTTGAGGAATTTCGGAACCCTGGTGACGCGGTCCAGGATCGTCGTGGCCCAGACCAACCGTAGCCAAGCCGCGGAGACGCTCAAGGTTCAGGTCATCAACACCCTCCAGCTGGTCGAGCGGGCCTACTGGGACTTCGCTGCTGCCAAAGTCCTGGTCGAGGTCAAGCAGCAATCACTCGAACTGGCTGAGAAACTGCTCGACGAAACCCGAGAACGGATCCGCGTCGGGACCTCGGCGCCAATTGATGTGGTGCAGTCGGAGGCCAGCGTTGCAACCCGGAACCAGGATCTGATCCTGGCTCGAAACGCACAATCCAACAGCGAGGACGCGCTCAAGCAGGTTCTCGGCTTCCAGACACCGGCAGAGTGGGCCATGAAGGTCATCGCAGCCGAGCCTTACGTCTTCGAACCCCTCGACGTCGACCTTGCTTCCAGCATCGAGACCGCTCTTGAAAAACGTCCTGAAATTCTACGCCAGGAAATGAACCTGGGCCTCACCAATCTCAACGTCAAATTGGCCCGCAACGCCGTTCTTCCCAGCCTGGACCTGACCGGATCCTACGGCTTCAGCGGTATCGGCGGCACTTTGTCGATTGAAGACCCCACCACCGGTGAGTCCACTCGTATCAAAGGGGGTTTCGACGATTCCCTCGACCAGATCATCGACACGGACTACCCCAACTGGGGCATTGGCTTGGCCCTCAAAGTACCGTTGGGTAACAACGACGCCAAGGCAACTCTGGCGCAGCGGCGATTCGAGCACCACCAGAACCAGACACGCCTCGCCGCCCTCGAGCAATCGATCACCCATGACGTTCGGGTGGCCGTACGCTACCTGTACGACGGTGCGGCTTCGGTGGAGGCCTCGGATGCCTCGAAGATACTGGCCGAACGCAACGTTGAGGCCGAGCAGACCAAATTCGCCAACGGCCTCTCGACCAACTTCCTGGTCCTGCAGATCCAGGACGATTTGGCGAATGCCCAGCTCTCAAACTTGCAAGCCCGCCTGAACTATCGCAAGGCGATCGTCGGCTACCGTGTGGCCACCGGCACCCTGCTTGATGAACTCGGGGTTGATATCGCCGACGCCGGCGCACCGGACGAAGAACACACCCTCTGGAAGGACGTCAAGTGGATGCAGTTCGTCGATTTTAAAGGTGACAAAGAAGCCGAAGAGATAGACGGTTAGCCATAGGACCGTCGTCATGTTCGAAAACCTTCTCACCGGAACATCACTGCCAAATCTGCATCCCGCAGTAGTGCACTTTCCGTTGGCCCTGCTGGTGACGGCACTGTTCTTTGATCTGCTGGCCATCTCCTCCAGAGGTCGAAGGTGGCTGGATCACGGGGCGACCCTTCTCTATTGCCTGGCAACTTTGGGGGCAACCGCCGCCTGGTTGAGCGGCCTCAAGGCCGCGGACTCGATGTGGTCAATGCCCGGACCTGCCCAGGCTGCCCTGTCGGAACACCAAGATCTCGGCCTTCAGACGATGGCGGCAATGCTCGTTTTGCTTGCGTTTCGGCTGTTCGTTGCATGGCTGGCCCGCAAAGACCAAAGGACTTCGTTGGGGGTTTTTCGTGTGGCCGCTATCGTCGCCGCCTTTGCCGTTGTCGTGCTCGCCGGGGTGACCGCTGATCACGGGGGTGCACTGGTCTATCAGCACGGGATGGGTGTAACCCGACATTCTCACCAGTGATCTACTACGGCGCGAAATACGCAGACGCCCATTCTGGGAATGAAATAGTCCCAGAATGGGTCCCTAT
>CBDTUG010000356.1:0-3086 GCA_965363555.1 uncultured Thermoanaerobaculia bacterium | reverse complement strand
TTCACCTTGAGCCGATTGTCCACTTGCCGTGGTGCTGATTCCAAAGGATGACGGCTTTCGCTGGAGGTCCTCCACTCCGCATTTCGGGCACGGCGGGACTTTAGAAGTGTCGACCTTGAATGAATGAAAACTAAAGATCCTGTTGCAGTCTCGACACAGAAATTCATAAATCGGCACAGTTGTTACTCCTCCTCATCCCAACCCTCAACCCGAAATTCCTCCAGGCCGGCCTCGCGCAGGCGCTCAGGGTCGGAACGAACAGCAAGGTTCAAGTGGTCTCCCTCGAATCGCCGTGCCACTTGACCGCGGAGAGCCACGGCTCTCTCTACCGCTCGATTCTCTTCGAGTGGTACTCGTATCACCAACACCCCAGGCGAAGAGAGCATCCTGCTGCGCAAGTGCTCCTTGAACGGCGCCAACCCCTCGCCGGTCACGGCACTGACGGCCAACCCCCCGTCTCCGGGCAGGGCGGGCAGAGCCGTTTGGGGCAAAAGGTCGATCTTGTTCAAGACGACAATAATACGTTCAGGATCGACGCCCAGGTCGGTCAGCGTTTCGTCTCCGACTCTGAGGTGTTCCTGCCAGGCAACGTGGGCCGCGTCCACTACATGGAGCACGATATCAGCCTCGACGGCTTCTTCGAGCGTCGATCGAAATGGCGCCACCAGATGGTGAGGCAACTTTCGAACGAAGCCGACGGTATCCACCATCAAGGCCGAGACCTGGTGGCCGAGATCAACCTTCCGAGTCCTGGGATCCAGGGTGGCGAACAAACGATCCTCGACTAAAACATCGGCTCGAGTCAGGCGGCGAAAAAGTGACGACTTTCCGGCATTTGTATAGCCCACCAGGGCAATGCTGGGCACGGCCCACCGCCTGTTCCGACGTCGCCTGCGATCACACTCGATGCCTTTGAGCTTCTTCTTGAGGTAAAGCACTCTTTTGGTGATCAACCGGCGGTCGATTTCCAGCTGCGTCTCACCGACTCCTCGCGTACCGATGCCACCCGACTGTCGGGACAGATGCGTCCAGCGCCGGGTCAACCGCGGCAGGAGATAGGTCAATTGCGCAAGCTCCACCTGGGTCTGGGCCGCCCTGGTACGAGCCCGCAGTGCAAAAATATCCAGAATCACCGCAGCCCGGTCCAGTACCTTGACCTCAGACGAGACGACCTTTTCGATGTTTCGAACCTGGGATCCAGTCAGGTCTTCATCAAAAACCAGGGACCGAACGTTCAACTCCTCACAGTCCGCGGCGACGCCCGCAAGGAAACCGGAACCGACCAGTGTTGCCGGGTCGGGCCGCTCTCGCTCCTGCACCGCTCGCCCCACCACCTCACCACCGGCGGTATCCACAAGCCTTTCGAGCTCGTCGAGGTGTTCTTCGACCACCAATCTGGGAACCGCCGGTCGAGCGAGTCCTACGATCAGTGTTGGCTCTCGCCGGGTCAGGGCAGGTCTTCCTGGTGGAGCCTCATAAGGACTCTTTCGAATGCCCCCAGGGTCTCCTCGATATCTTTGATTCCATGAGCAGACGAGACACAGGCCGGCGTGCCTGCATCCAGGGGCATCAACACCCCTTCTTCTCTCAGGGCGGAAACCAGCCGTTGGTAGGCTTCGGCGTCTGATGCTTCCGCCTGCGCCCTGCCAACGACATCGTCCCGGGATGCGTAGAGGGCGAAGAGAGAACCAAGTTGGTTGACCTTCAACGGACGGGAGAATCGCTCGATCAGGGCAGTCATGCCCTCGACCAACTGGAGGCATCGTTCCTCGAGCCGCTCGAAAACCGAATCGTTCTTAAGGATCGACAACACCGCTTCCGCCGCACGAAGGCCCACCGGGTGTGGCAGTGCCTCTCGATCGTCCCAGAGAGAAACATCAGACGCGAAATCAGAAATCGCAACCCCGAGGGCGCCAATTGGAAACCCACCCCCCAACGAACCTCCCAGGACCACCGCATCGGGCGTCACCTCGAACCTCTCGGCCACCCCTCCCCGCGCCACCCTCAGGCCTGTGACCCTTTCATCAAAGATCAAGAGGATGCCTGAATCTCGGCACAGTTCGGCAATCCGTGCCAAGACTCCCTCGGGAGCAGGAATGACACCGAGCCCACTCATGATCGGATCAACGATCAAGGCAGCAATCTTCTTGGCCCCACCCACGAGTGCGGCCTCGACCGAATCGATGTCCCACTCCGGAATGACCCGGCAGTCGGCGCCACAGGCGAAGCAATTCTGCGGCCGAACCGAGCCGAGAATCAAAATTTTCTCACGGCCGGTTCGACTCCTCGCCCACGAGAGGGCCCGCCCAAAGGCTTCATCCTCGTCCCGGAAGAAAAACCAGGATCCTACCCACGGTACGAACTGCTGAAGGCTTTCCGCAAGATCAACTTCCGCCGGCGGATGGAATCCCGCCGGGATCCCGTTGGAAAGGGCCTTTTTGACGGCGTCGGAAATATACTGGTTGGCATAACCGACGATGGCCGACCCTTGGCCACCAGTGAAATCAATATATCCAACGTTGTCAACGTCGAAAAGCCTGGCGCCCTGACCTTTCTGGATCAGCAACCGACTCTCCGTGAGATCCCGAACCCTCGGCAGGTTTCGGGACCGTTCAATGATTTCCTCTCGTCGTTTACCCATTTTCTATCCCTAGAAAAGAATATCGACTAACTATCGACTTCATCGCCATCTCCGAAAAAGAAACAATCTCTACACCGTGTCGAGCAAAATTGCCTGCCATACCCTACAACGCCACAGTCAGGACAGAAGAGTGTACGGCAAATCGTGCATAGCATCAATGCCTCGGAGGACTTCACTGACCCACAGAGCGAACAGGGGGTCCCGCTATCAGGCGTTTCTATTACCATCAGATCAGTATACGCCGAACCCGTTGGAGCCGGAACACAATGGTGCCAGGCCGGCCCGGAATCGGGCTCGGGAACGGGCTCGGGAACGGGCTCGGGGGAAGCCCCGGTTGACACCTGGGTCTTCTGGAAATATATTGACCGCCCCTTGGCGGTGTAGCTCAGGGGTAGAGCAGGGGTCTCATAAGCCCTGTGTCGGTAGTTCAAGTCTACCCACCGCC
>CBDTUG010000355.1:0-3094 GCA_965363555.1 uncultured Thermoanaerobaculia bacterium | reverse complement strand
AGGCTTATCTCCTCGGCCCCGATCCTACCCAGGTGTTCGTCCCAATGCTCCCAGGCGACAACATCCTCGTCGCCAACGACCGTCTGCAGCCAGGGGGCCGCTGTCGCAAAGGGATGGGGATCAACAAAGGCCCAGAGATACGCGATGCCCCACGCCGCCGTCAAACCCAGAACCGCCGTCCTGATGCGTCGTCCTGAATTTCGCCTCAGTCTGGCAAGGAACCACGCCGCCACAAGGGTCAAAGGAACGATCAGTGGGGCCCAGTAGCGCAGAAACTTGACCTCGAGCGTGCAGAGCCTGATCGCCATAGGAATCACCCATGCCAAAAGGAGCACCAAGAGCAACGAACCGTCCGAAAAGCGACCGTGGAAAAACCTCCGCCACCTACGAATCGATACAGTGACACCTATGACTGCACCCCAAAGGACTGCAGCTGTCAACGCCGGCCCCAGGGCCCACAAGCCCAACTCACGCAGGGAGTACAATCCCGATGTGGTCGGCGCGTAGATCCGAACATACGGCAAATCCGAAACGCCCGAAACCATTGCGATCTGCTCGCCGAGTCCTCGGAGGAAATCCGGGTTCAAATGACCCGACCAAGGTCGACCGCCCTCGAAGGCCCAGGGTTGTCCGAGGGCAAACGCAAACAATCCCGCCATCAGCACCGGAAGGACCAGGAAGAACGTCGTTCGTCGTTTCGAGCGGGTGACGGCACACGCAATGGCCAGAGCAAGAGGCAGGATCAAGGCCAACGACGAGATCTTGACCGCCAGGGAAGCCCCAACCGCCGTCCCGGCAAGCAAAGCCCACAGCCAGGAGCCGGCGAAGCCTGAAATACGAGAGAAGCGACCGGACGGGCGTGCAGCTGTTTCAGGAATCACAATGCCCTCGGCAGTCTGAGACCTGTGACCTGTGGCCTGCGACCCATTGTCCGCACTATCACTCCGAAATCTCGAAGGTGTTGCGGCGTCGGTGGCTACCTTCGCCATCTGGAACATCGCCGCCAGCGCCGCCACGACCCAGAAGGCGTGGTGGCCCTCGACAGTTGCGAAATGGGACAATTGCTGATCCAGCGGAATCCATGCCGCCAACCACCCGAAAATCAGGGCCGTCTGAAAACCCCAAGCCCTCGCGGCCATCCATATTCCCAGCAGAAGAGCGCCGATGGATGCCGCCAGGGACAGGAAACGCCCTCCGGCGATCAATTCGCTCCATTCCCGTTCATGCCCTCTGGCGGCAGTCATGATGCGAATTGCCTGAAAATGGAGCGAGCCGTACGCAAAAAACTGAGGATCGTCGAACCACCCGTCGAGCCCCTCAGTCACAGCGACCACTTGCCGTTCATCGGGGTGTGGTGAAGGGGGCGTACCCGCGTCCCATGCCTGAGTCAGCAGTCGCACGGCTATCGCAAGGAAGACCAGAGCCAACAGCGATCGACAACGAAGGGTTCCGGGGGCAGGCATCCTCAGGACCTGCGCCGAACGACCTTCCGAGCCACCTCGGCCAGTGCACCATCCGGGCCTTCGATGTCTGAGGCCAACTCGATCATATCGGCCTCCAACTCGTCCAGTTTTCGCCGTGCCGAATCCAGGCCATGGAGCGTCACCCAGGTCAGCTTGTCGGCCTCGGCATCCTTGCCGGGGCTCTTTCCCAGTTCAGCTGCGGTGGCCGTCAAGTCGAGCACATCATCCGAAATCTGGAACGCCAAACCCAAGGCCTCCCCAAACCGGATGAAACCGCCACGCTGATCGACGGGCAAGCCCGCCCAGAGAGCACCCGCCTCGATTGATGCTCTGAGGAGGCATCCTGTCTTGTGTTGATGGATCAGATCCAACCGCCTGCTCGGCTCTCCGGAGATTCCATCACCGGCGACTTGACCGGTCGCTTCCAGATCCTCCATTTGCCCGCCAACCATGCCCCGTGACCCTACGGCCTGTGCCACCAGGGACACGGCCTCGGCCCGTTTGGCGGCCCACTCGGGCCCATCAGGATACCGGGCCAAAACCAACAACCCCTCGGTCAAAAGTGCATCCCCGACCAGGATAGCCGTCGGCTCGTCGAAGGCAACATGAACCGTCGGTCGTCCACGTCGCAAGACGTCATCGTCCAGAGCCGGGAGATCATCGTGAACCAGGGAATAGGTATGAATCAACTCCAAACCGCAGGCCGCTTCGGTGATGGCGTCGGGACGACCACCGGCTGCGCGATGTGCCAGCCGAGCCAGAATCGGCCTGATCCTCTTGCCACCGCCCAGCACGGCGTGTCTCATCGCCCGATGCAGCCGACTCGGCCACTGGTCCTCGCCCGGCAGCAACCCTGCCAAAACCCTCTCAACGGCCTGTCGTTCAAGGTCCATCACGAGGTCTCGACCTCCATCTCTTCGGTGGTACCGTCCTCCAGGAGTTTGGAGACTCTCTGTTCGACTCGTTCCAGTCTCGAGCGGCATTTCCCTGCCAGCCCCATGCCCTGTTCAAAAAGGTCTAGGGCTTCTTCCAAACCCACTGAATCGTCCTCCAGCCGGCCGACGATGTCCTCCAGCCTCTCCAACTGGTCTTCAAACCTCTCGTCGGCTTCCACCGTTTCCGCTTTTGTTTTCTTCGTCATTTGAACCTCCATCATCAAAAAGCGTGCCCTGTTTCGAAGGATCGGCTATCGAACCTCGGGTCGATACGCCTCCACCGGGGCGTTTCACGACCAACGACCGAACGGTCCCTTCGGACAGGGTTGTCACAAGAGCCTGCCCTGCGCGCAGCCCGGCGGCATCCTTGAGTGGAAGCGTTCGCCCCTCAAGGGTTGTGATCGAGTATCCACGATCGAGGACCCGCCGAGGAGAAAGGTGTTGCAATGCCCGTTCGCGCGTTGTAACGGCAGTCCGAGCGTGGTCGACATGGCCACGAATCAGGGTCGCCAACTGCTCGGCTCGACTGTCGACCAGACGTCTGTTGCCACCGGCAGCCATCAGCCCGGGGAAACGCCGTAAAACGGACGCGGCCGACAGCAGTCGATGTCGAGCACTCCGTGCCAGCTCCTCCAACAGTAGAGGTAGGCGATCTGCCACCGCCAGTCGCAGGCGTGCGACTTCAACACGATGAGG
>CBDTUG010000354.1:0-3100 GCA_965363555.1 uncultured Thermoanaerobaculia bacterium | reverse complement strand
CAGACGCCCGGGGGCGGCAGCTTGATTCTTGGGGCCTGCGCTCGCGGTGTGGGTACGGGTTCATCGACCTCCCCGGCGCCCTCGGGTTGAGGCACGACCTCGGCTTGGGGTTCCACTTGTGGCTGGTCCGGCTGGTCCTCTTGGGGTTGTGGCACTTCGGAGGGAGGGCCGGTCTGCTGGGGCGGTGCGCCCGCGTTGAAGGTCTGCCCGCCGTCGGCCTGCACCAACTGAGGGGTGTTTCCTTGCGACGAGGGGCTGTTCGAAGCCTCTCCCTCGCCGCCATGGGCTCGACGGTCCATGTCGGAAAGTAGGGCCTTCTCGGGATTGTCCGGTTCTTCCTCCCGGTCCTCGGCCAGATCGACAAACTCAAATTGCAGCGGAGGTGACTCCGACTCGGGCTGTTGAATCTGCACCATAGGCTCCACGGGTTGCGGCCAGACATCGCCGATCCCCGGCACGATCAGGAAGATCAAAACCAGGTGGAGGAGAAGGGAGGCGATCAGCGCCCAATGGAAGATGTTGCGGTCTTTACGCATTCAACCTTCGGAAACAGAGCAAGAGTCCTGCCAGATCTGAAGACGGACTCGGTGTCGCCACAGTAGCCCACCGTCAGGCAGGTTGGTCTGGCGTTGGTAGTCCTTTAAAAGACTTGAAACAAAGTGTTTATCTACATCGAAAGGTGCGGATGCAGTGCACAACTCTGGATTCAGGCCTGAGGTGCAACAATCACTCAAGGTTCGGGATGTGCCGATTTGGCTGTCACCCATGAATGGCTTCCCAAGCTTCCAGCAATGCTTCTGGGGTGTTGCAGTTGGCCCGGATGCCGCGATCGTCCACCGGAACGTCATGCGCCGGCGCTGCCCGGAGAACCTCCCTGAGGGTTGGTCCGGGAAGGCGTTCCCCTGCGATGGCCTCGGCGATGGAACGGCTGATCATGATGGGGTGTCCGTGCCGTCCGTCAAGGGTCGGGATAGCGGCTGGGCGGTCCTGGGCAGCCAGTGTCGTGATCGTCGCGGCGTTCACCAGTGGATGATCAACCGGGAGGAGGATTAATCGACCCCAACTCTGATCCTTGACCAGGTGCTGCACCCCGAGCCTGAGAGATGCAAACATGTCCAGATCGGGTTTTGGGAGTTGCAGAGATTGCACAGACGGAGGTATGGGCCCGTCCATATTCGGAGGTAGCGTGGCCACCAGGGGCGTCAGTCCGCCACGGAGCATGACCCCGGCGCAGGCTTGGAGAAAAGTGTGTCCGTCGGGGAGGCATGCGAAGGCTTTGGGCTCCCCGAATCGGCGTCCCACGCCCCCGGCGAGAATCAGTCCCGCCGTTCGGGAGCCGTGAAATTTGGGGCCGGGAGGCATGTTTTGCCGCAACGCTTCTCCTCGTTTCTGGGGTTTATCTTAAGCTGAGAGCCAGGAACCGACGCCAGGCCGGAGGCCTTCCGAGCAGGTGGGCTCGGGCCCGCAAGGCGGGCAGCGGGGCAAAGAGCTGAGAGCTGTCAAAAAATCAACGCCCCCTCCGGGGAGGGGGCGTGATGCGTTTTGTTGCTTACTCTTACCAGCTGTCGCGGCGGGGGGCGCGTTCCTGGCGCTCCATGGCCTCGTTGACCCGAAGGGGACGGCCATCGACCTCTTTTTCATTCATCTCTTCCATCGCCTTGGTGCCGGCGTCGCCGTCAACAAAGGTGACAAAACCGAATCCTCTGGACCGGCCAGTGTCGCGGTCGGTGATGACACGGGCATCCTCAATCTCGCCAAATCCCTCGAAAGCCTGGTATAGGCTGTCACGGTCCACACCCCAACTTAGATTCCCAACAAACAACTTCTTCGACATCTCAATTCTCACTTTCCGGCTTTTGAATTCTGCCGGCTGGCTCCCGACTTCCTTGGAAAAGGTGACGGGCTTGTGGTGGGATCCGCCCACCGTCTGTGGGTCTCGCAACGGCGCGAAACCGTTGACTGGAATTCTACACAACTGCCCCAGGGAAGTAAAGTTACCCCGTGATCCGGCGCACCATTTCGGGAGTGATGAGTAGCCGATGGCTACCGTCAGGCAGTTCCTCAATACCCTTGTGTGACCAGGGGTCGAATTCCAGCCGATTGATGATTTTACCGAAGATCGTGCGCAGGGCGCGCGCACCGGTGCGGATGTTCTTTTCGGCAGACTCCGCGATCAGGGCCGCAGCCAGGTCGTCGATCTCCAGGTTGATGCCGAGGACCTCAAAGAAATTCTTGGATCGATGGAACGGCGAGTCGACCGATTTGAGGAGGATTTCCTTGAGGATCGGAGTGTCCAGGTCTCTCAAGAGAACGACGTTATCGAAACGAGCCATGAACTGAGGAACCATTCCATACTCGAAGAGATCTTCAGGTTTCAAGAAATCGGTCAAAGAAAATCTGGTCTCGATTCGGACCTGTCCGTCGGCAGTGTGGATCGCCTGACTCTTCATTTTCTCGCCGCTGGAGGGGTTGGCGACCCGCAGATAGACCTGATCGTACAGAGTCTCGAAAGCGCCACCACAGATGAACATCATATGGCGAGTATCGATCGAGAGGATCATCTGCACTTCTTCGCCGTCGACCCAGACGTGGGTGGTGTGGGCGACCATTTCGCCCTCCATCAGCGTCAACAGACCCTGCTGCAGCACGACTCCAATGGCGTTGGGTTTCCCTGCGACAACCGAGGACATTTTGTCAATCTCGTCGATACAGATAGTCGCCCTTTCCATGGCGGCTTTCATGGCTTCGGGGGTGGGTTTGTTGCCGGTCAGCGCCCGGGCACGCTGCTCGACGGCGGCCATCAGCCGGCTGGGCTGAAACTCCATTCTTTCGGAGTCGACCAACAGATTAGCGTTGATGATAGTCATCGCTCGGAAGGAGTCGTATTCCGGCACGTCGTGGTAGAGGCGCTGGATGTTGTTCATGATCGTCGTCTTACCCGTACCCGAGTTTCCGATCAGCAAGATATTGCCGGGGACCTTGCCGGTTGTATGTTTGAAGATAGCCACCGAGACGTATCGCAGCGCTGTGCTTTGACCCAGGACGCCCCGGTTGAGCTCTCTGTAAATGGTTGGCGGGGTAATCTCCTCGATCGGCCGGA
>CBDTUG010000353.1:0-3103 GCA_965363555.1 uncultured Thermoanaerobaculia bacterium | reverse complement strand
AGACCTCAACGGGAGCGTCGAGGATTTCGAACACCCGGCGTGCCCCGATCAGGCTCTGCTGCACCCGATTGGCGATATTGGCAATATTGGCAACCTGTGCGGAAAATTGCTGCAGGAGTCCGGCAAATACGACCATCCCGGTGCCCAGGGCCAATTCGCCTTGGAAGACCAATGTGCCGCCGTAAGCCAGTAGGACAATCATGTTGACCTGGGTCAGAAATCCCACGGTCGGGGAATACAGACTCACTTTCCAGAAGATGCTTCGCTGCTGCTGTCGAAATCTCTCGTTGGATTCGAAAAAGAGATCGCGGCGGGTCTCTTCCCGACCAAATCCTTTCACCGTCTGTATGCCCTGAACCGACTCGGACAATGAGCGGACAAGATCGTCGTAGAGTTCACGGTTTCGGCGATAGGCCGGCTTGACCTTGCTGGAAAAGAGAACGGATACCCCCCAGAGGATCGGTGTGGTGGCCAGGCAGGCCAGAGTCAGGGGCACATTCAAGTGCAGCATATAGGTCAGGTAAACCGCCAGGGACAGTAACATGATCGCCCCTTGGATCATCACCCCATCAACGAAGAGACGCAGCGAATTCACATCACCCGTCACCCGATTGATGATCGAACCACTGGCGTTGGCGTCGAAGAAGCGGAAACTCAACCGCTGCAACTTGTCGTAGACCATCTCCCTCAGGTGGAGCACAATTTCGGTATGCACGAGGTAAGCCACCGTTACCTGGTAGAGGTAGTTCAGGAATGCTCGAACCAGAGCCAGCGCCAGGATGGCGCCGGCGATCAGGCCGATCTTCGACATGGGGGCCCAAGCGATCGGTGGCGCAAGACCGAAGGGCCAGGCCGGAGCACTGAAATCCGCATCGATCTCTGAGTGGATCACATCGATTCCCAGTCCGGTGAGGGTCAAGCCGCTCAGACCGATCGTAAGCAGGATGATCTGCAGAACGAGCACGCGCAGACCCCTCTTCCGATAGCGCCAACTCAACGCAAGAAGACGTCGGACAATTATCCAATTGGATACATCGTCCCCAACCATTCTGCTGTTTGCTGGTCCCATGCATGCGCCCGTCTCCGTACCAGTGGAGCGAGCGACCAGGTACCCCTAAGGCGTCATTCGAGGAATTCACGCCAATTCTCTATTCGATGGGAATATTCGTTCGATCGCGCTTTCCCGGCAACCCGGTCAGGGACGCTGAAAACAGCATCCCTCATGATTTTTGACATCCGGGGTAACCCATTGACAGACAGGGTAGACGGTCGTTTCCTTCTAAAGGGGTACACGGCATGATTCAGCCCCCCCATTTCAGGCATGGCTCAATCGACGCAAAAGAAACCAGACCCCGAGATTCCCGGGCACTGCAAGCTTCCCTATTTCAATCGTGAACTCAGTTGGCTCTCTTTCAACCGGCGCGTTCTCGACCAGGCTTTGCGAGAGGATACACCGCTTCTGGAGAGGCTCAAGTTCCTGGCCATCGTCAGTTCAAACCTCGACGAGTTTTTTGAAATCCGGGTCGCCGGCCTGATCCAGCAGGTCGACTCCGACGTCCAGGACCTCAGCATCGACGGATTGGGGCCGCGCGAGCAACTTCGGCGCATCCACTCGGTTGTCGCGTCCCTGGTCGAGGATCAGTATCGCTGCTGGCACGAAACGCTCATCCCCGAATTCCGCCGGGAACGTATCTCGTTCAAGACCCTCGAAACGCTGACCAAAAGGGAAAAATCCTGGGTTCGCCGTTACTTCACTCGCGAGATCTTTCCTGTACTCACACCGCTGGCGGTCGATCCCTCCCACCCGTTTCCCCAGATCGGGAACAAGACGCTCAACGTTATGGTCGCGCTCGACTATCCGGACACACCGGAAATCGAGAACCGGATGGCCATCCTGCCCGTACCCCGGATCCTGCCCCGGATCGTCGAACTGATTCCCGATCAACCGGGACCCAGCCGGTTTATCTTCCTGAGCGAGGTGATCAAACTGTGCGCCGGGAAACTCTTTCCCGGTTGCCGCGTGCTTTCGGCCAAGGCCTTTCGCATCACCCGCAACAGCGACCTCTATATCGACGAGGAAGAAGCTGAAAACCTGCTCAAAACGATCGAGGAAGAGCTCCGCAACCTTCGCCGCGGAGCGGCCGTCCGGTTGGAAATCGAGGAGGGGGTCGACGAATCCCTTTTCAAAATACTCCTGGATCACGTCGATCTCCCGAAGGAATACGTTTTTCAGATCAACGGACCGATCAACCTGCTCCGCCTGATGGGCATGTCGGATGAGATCGACCGCCCAGACCTCAAATACAAGCCCTTCATTCCCGGTCCCAATACGGCCGTTCTTTCCGGAGAGACCATCTACGACGCAATCGACCGGGGTGACATTCTGCTGCAACCCCCCTACCAGTCCTTCCAGTCGGTGATCGATTTTGTCTCCGGGGCCGCCACCGATCCTTCGGTTTACGCCATCAAACAGACCCTCTATCGAACCAGCGGAGACTCTCCCATCGTCGCCGCTTTGATCAAAGCTTCCCAGAACGGAAAGCAGGTCACGGCCCTGATCGAGCTGAAGGCGCGATTCGACGAGGCGAACAATATCCAATGGGCGCGCCAGATGGAGGAGGCCGGTGTGCACGTCGTCTATGGCGTGGTCGGTCTCAAGGTCCACTCGAAGTGTTCGCTGGTGGTCAGGCGTGGCCCGGAGGGGCTCAAACACTATGCTCATCTGGGCACGGGCAACTACAATCCCAAGACAGCTCGATTATACACCGATTTCAGCTACTTCACGGCGCGTGAGCACATCACCAGCGAAGTGGCTTACCTCTTCAATACGATGACGGGCTATGGCCGCCCACATGAGTTCCGGCACCTGTTGATCGCGCCATACAACCTGCACAGCGAGATACAGCGCTTGATCAAGACCGAGGCCCGGAACGCCCGGAAAGGATTGCCCGCACGCATTATGTTGCAGGTCAATAGTTTGATCGACAGAAGGACGATCAACAACCTCTACCGGGCCTCCCAGGCCGGGGTGAAAATCGACATGACGGTTCGCGGGATATGCGGTCTTGTGCCCGGTGTTCCCGGACTGAGCGAAACGATACGA
>CBDTUG010000352.1:0-3111 GCA_965363555.1 uncultured Thermoanaerobaculia bacterium | reverse complement strand
TTGGTGAGAAGTGCGGGTTGGGCTGATCGCCGCCTGGCTCCATTTCTCGGGAGGTTCTATTTCAGATTCTCGGGGTTGAGGGGCTTGAGATCATCGACAACGAAGAGGCCATCTTTTCGGATCAATTTGCCGTCGAGGTAGATCTCGCCTCCACCGTGCTCCGGAGTCTGGATCATGACGAGGTCCCAGTGAATTGCACTGGTATTCCCGTTCGGCGCCTCGTCGTAACAGCCCCCAGGCGTCAGATGGATTGAACCGCCAATCTTCTCGTCAAACAAGATGTCCTTCATCGCTTTGGTGATGTAGGGATTGAGCCCAAACGCGAATTCGCCGACATGACGGGCGCCTTCGTCGGTGTCGAGCACCTTGGTCAAAGCGGTGGTGTTCGAACTCGAGCCGTCAATGATCTTGCCGTTTTCGAAGGAGAATCGTACATCTTCATGAGTCACGCCTCGATAGAGGCTTGGTGCGTTGTACTGAATGATTCCGTTGATGCTGTCGCGTACGGGCGCAGTGAAGACTTCACCGTCAGGAATGTTGAGCTTGCCGTCACAGGGAACCGAAGGAATTCCTTTGATCGAGAATCTGATGTCGGTCTCGCCCGGGCCCTTGATGTGTACCTTGTTGGCCGCATTGAGACGTTTCTCAAGTGCTTTCATCGCGGAGCCCATGCGGGCGTAGTCCATCGTGCAGACGTCGAAGTAGAAATCCTCGAAGGCTTCGGTCGACATGTCAGCCAATTGGGCCATTGATGGATTGGGCCAGCGGATGACGACCCACCGCGTGGACTTGACGCGGGTTTTGGTGTGGACCTCTTGCCATACGGTCGACTCATAGATATTGGTGCCTTCCGGGGGAACGTCCGAGAGTTCGGCGACGTTGTGCGAGCCGCGCGCGCCGATGTAGCAGTCGACATTCTTCATGGCTGTATTTTCGACCTCGGTCATCAGCTCAAACTGAGGCAAAGTGGCATGACTTCGCAACGCACGCTCGACCTGCAGACTCTTGAGCAGGACCAGTGGCATGCCGCCACGCTCTGAGGCTACGCGAATGCACTCGGTGGTGAACTCATGCGGCACATCTATCGCCTCGATAAGGATCTTTTCGCCGCTGCCGACAGCGCACGAATACCCGACCAGGGTCTCGGCGAGTTTGGTGATGCGTGGATCAATCATGATTTCTCCCTTATTGATTTTTCGTGTTTGACACTTTATACGATTTTGGCCCGAACTTCGCACCAGCGAGCTGCTACGGCGCGAAATACACAGACGCCCCTACTGGGAAAGGGATGATTCCAAAACGGGTCCCTCTCTTCGTCGTGTGACAGAGGGCAGGGTTGCGCCTATGATGGCCGCCGTGCGAAGCCGTCGTGTTTTCCTGTTGCCCTTCGTAATCTTGGTCTTGCTCACCGGATGCCTTGACGATTCCGTGCCGGTGGCTCCGATGTCGCCGTCCCCGGTTTCGCTTGCCGCGGGTTCCCTCCTTCCGGCGCTGCCGGACCTTGTGATCCTGATCTCCATCGATACGTTGCGGGCGGATCACCTTGGCTGCTACGGGTACGACCGTGCAACCTCGCCGGCGATCGACGCCTTTGCCGAGGGCGCCACGGTGTTCACGCAGGCTGTGGCTCAGGCGCCTTCGACCTTGCCGTCCCATGCCTCGATGCTGACCTCGCTCTACCCGGAACACCACGGCGCCTTTTATGCTCGGCGCACGGCGTTGGCGCCAGGCGTTGTGACCCTGGCAGACGTTTTGGCCGACAACGGGTTCACCACGGCGGCCTTCACCGGTGGAGGGCAGCTTTCGCCCGAGTTTGGTCTCACGCGGGGTTTCGACCTCTACGACGCTCACCCCTCGGGGCCTCGGTTCACCAATACGGTGAACTCTGCGTTGCAGTGGCTCGACCAAACCGTACCGGCCAAGGCGTTCCTCTTTCTCCATACCTATGAGGCGCACCACCCCTACAAGCCATCCACCGAGTTGCTGAAGCTGTTCTCTCCCGCCTACGAAGGAGATTTGGGAAATCGGATCTCGGCGAAGCTGCTGGATTCGATCAACCGGGGTGAAAGGGAGATTGATGCTGCGGATCTGGCACACATCATTGCGGCCTACGATGCCGAAATTCTGTCCGTCGATAGGGCATTCGAAAGTCTGCAGCGTGGACTCAAGGAGCGCGGACTGCTCGAGAACGTTATGCTGGTGTTGACATCAGACCATGGAGAGGAATTCGCTGAACACGGGGCCGTCGGCTGGCACTCCCACACTCTCTTCGACGAGCTTCTTCTGGTACCTCTGGTGATTCGTTTTCCTCACGGGTGGGGCGGTGGTCGCGAGGTGCCGTACCAGGTGCGCAGCATCGACATTGCACCAACAATTCTCAACGCATTGGGCAAGGATGTGCCCGATTCGTTCGAGGGCGTCAGTCTTTTGCCGCTGCTCAGAGGTTCTGCGGAAGACCCGGAGTTGGCGGCCCTCAGTCAACAGGATACGCCGGAGGAGAAGCGGTTCGTCGCGGTCCGCCACCGCTCCGGGAAGATCATCCCAAGACGGCTTCATGCCTCCTCGATGTTTGCTGATCGTGGGTTTTTCGACAAGATCGCCTTGTCTCTCCGCCCGTGTATGCTCTTTGATGTTGAGGAGGACCCTGGGGAGCAGCACGACCTCTCAAGATGGAAAAGGGGGGAGATCCGCAGGCTGCGAAAGCTGGACGAACTCGCGACTGGCTCGCGCCCTGTGGTGGCTGGACCGGAGGTTAAGCTCGAGTCGGACACAGCCAAGCGATTGAGGGCCCTCGGCTACGTGGCTGATTGAGCCAGTGCCGCCACCCCCTGGAGCCCAAATACCCCTGTTTTTCTAGAGCAGGTACTTCATCTCAAAACCCAATATGCAGTACGTCTTGGAACTCCTGGGGGTACTGACTTCGGATATTGGAACCCTGAACCCTGAATATGGACAAAATTCCCGTGCATACGGCGTTTTCAGGGTCCGTCAGACGGATGAGTTAGCCCCATAATCTCTTGCATGAACTTTTCCGGGCAAGGGCCGAAGACCCCTGTTTTTAGGGTGTTTTTGGAAAGAGGGGTACATTCGGGGTACATTTGAGATCGGAAG
>CBDTUG010000351.1:0-3113 GCA_965363555.1 uncultured Thermoanaerobaculia bacterium | reverse complement strand
GTCATCCCAGCTAGTGTAACCCGCCAGCGAACTGCGTCTGCCTTCCTGCCATCAGTTTGCGAGGCCTCCGCGCCACCGGGAAAGGCAAAACCTGTATCCTGTACCTCCCGTATTACACTTGGAATATAGCGCTCGAATAACGACGCGATGGTGCGTGGCTCGGGCAGGGGGTACCGGATGATAGGTTCAGACAGGAAATTCTTCTCGACATTGATTGTCAGCATTTTGGCATCCTTCATCTGTTGTCTGGTTGCAGTGATAGTGCCAGCTCAGGACAACGAGATCGGGGAAGAACTGGGCGAGGTACAAGGCGTCTTTCGCGGTGAACTCGATGTCAGCATCATCAATCTCTATGTCTCCGTCGTGGATAAGGACGGTCGGGCGGTTCCAGGTCTGGGTCCTGAGGACTTCGAGATCATCGAGAACGGTGAAAGGATGAAGGTCACCAATTTTGCAGTTCTCCAGCACGGGAAACGTGTTGTGCCTGAGACTGTGGAACCCGAGAGCCAAGAGACGAGTGAGGAAACCCAACGCGCCGAGACATCCACACGTTACGTGGCCCTTTTGTTCGACCTTCCAAGTCTGCAAATCCGGAACAAGCGCCGGGTCGTTGAGGCCGTTGAATCGTTGGTCAGGGACGGCCTTGCTGATGGTGATCAGTTTTTGGTGGCGGTCAATTCAGGCGAGTTGGAGATTCTCAGTGAATTCTCGTCCTACGAGGCCTCGTTGATGGCGGCGCTGCAGGGTGTAGTAGAACTAAAAGACAGCGGTGACGCAGTCAAACGCTCCAAACGTATGCTCAAGAGAACGATTCATACGACCCGATTCATGAAGATGAACATGGTCGCGTTAAGCAACGATGTTGCGATAGACGTGGGTTATATCCAGGCCCAGGCAGGCATGCTTCAGACCGAGATCAACAATCGGCGGCAATTGGAGTACCAACGGATCGACCAGTCGATCGGCGTGACGGATGAGTTGGTCAGGGCCCTGGCCGGGATCGATGGTCCGAAGGTTGTTCTGTGGATTGGGGAAGACCTGGCGATACGGCCGGCCTACGATCTGTATCAGGTCTTCTACAAGAAGACAGCTTTCTACCAGGACATCCTGCGAATATCCCACCCCGAATTATGGGCCAGGGAGATGGAGTTGTCCCGACAGTTTCAGCATTTGGCCGCGTCGGCTCAGGGTTGTGGAACGACCTTTCACGTCATCGACGCGTCCGACCGGGATAGTGAGATGGGCAGTGCAGACTTCGGCTCACCCGGCCTCGAAGACCTCATCAACAGCGAGGCCGCCGGCAATCTCTGGACTCCCGGTACTGATCTCACCGAGTTCTGGGATTTGACTGAAGGAGCGGACTACATAGCCCTGGCGACCGGAGGGTCGGTCCAGAAGAATACTCGGGACTTGGAGGGATCGGTCGCCAGGATTCGGGAATTGATGAATCTAACTTATTTCCTGGGCTACCAGAGACCCGGAGTTCCGGATGGGAAAATTTCCAGCGTGCAGGTCAAGGTCGATAAACCCGGCCTTCGAGTTCGACACCACGATAAAGTGCTCAACAAGACCGGCAATCAGCATCTTGCAGACCTGGCCCTTTCTCGCGTTCGGTTCGACATCGGCGGCAACCCGCTGGGGATGTCGGTGGTTGAAGGCCAACCGAAGCCGGGAGAAGAGGATAAGATCGTTCGCTCCATCCAGTTTCGGGTGCCTGTGGAGAACCTGGTCTTGATGCCGAACGGCGAGGTTTATTCTGGAGAGGTGGTCGCTGCGGTAGCGGTCCTCGATGGTGAGGGGAAAACTGCAGAACCGAGACTGATGCGGTTGTCTATTGGCATTCCCTCGAATCGGTACCAGCCCGACGCCTTGGCCGCGCGGACCCTTCGACTGTTGATGGCTCCGGACACCCGCTGTGTCGCCATCGGCATCCGTGATGAGACCTCGGGCCTGACCTCAACCGCTGCCTTGGATCTTATCCCCGTCGAGGGTTCCGTGGAGAAGGACTCGAAATAGGAGGGGAAGCGCGGGGCTCCTGCCCCGCATCGTGGCGTTTAGAGTGTCGATAACGCCCCGGTCGACGGATCCGGTCCCGGCCTTCGGGGTCGCGCGGGTGCGCCCCCGCTCGGCGCATTTCCCGGAGGGGCTTGGCTACAGAAATCGGGAGGGAATCGCCCCTCCGGAAAAAGACCTCGGCGGCCTACGGCGTAGCTGTGAGACTCGATTACTAACGCGCTCCCCGTGGGTTGCCCGGCAAGGCTCTCTTCAAAATGTCGGTAATGTCGGATGGGCTGCTCGATGAAGAAAGCCATGCCCCGCACGCCCCGTCGGAGAGGGCGCTCTTTGAATCTGGTGTTCATCGTCAACGTCGGGTAACAGCGACCGCGACCACGTAGGGGCAACGGCGTGCCGTGCCCATGTTCCAACACCAGGAACCGTCAGAAACGGCGTGTCGAACGAAAAAGTATCAGATATCCACTTGCATGTGCATCTGGTTGGATGAATTGGATCCGTGTCCTCCCCAAAAACCAATACAGGCCTCAGTCCGAGGTCGTACGAGCGCGATAAAGGGAACCGGAAATGCTCACTCAAACACCGGATCGTCAACCGGGTACGAGATGATTGTGATCAGTTCTTCGGGTGCGGTGACGGTCGGATCGCTGACGTAGCTCTCCCAGGGGTCGCCGGCCGGTTTGAATCCGTGGGCGCCCATGAAGGCCATCACCTTCCGATAACTTTCGGAAATGCCGGCATAGGGTCCGACATGAACTGCCTGCACGACTCGGCCGGGCGGAGTTGCGCCCCGCTGCACCGGGGATTTTTCCAACTGCGCCTCGGTAATGTCTCCGGAGTAGGGAACGCCTGCGTCGAAGATGAAGCCGGCTTCGCCCCATGACCGGGGGAACGCCATCGGCGCTCCGGTCTGCTGCAAATTGTGCCGCTGAATCACATCTGCGATTGTGCCATAGGCTTGATCGAGCGCCCGGCCAATCGAAGCGGCGTCGGCCTCTGCCTGGCCGTGCACGAAGAGGATGGCAGTGGCGGAAAGCTGGTTGACCGTGATGTCCATGGCGGACCAGTCGGCATTGGGGAAGGTCTCCCCGATCTCCTTG
>CBDTUG010000350.1:0-3115 GCA_965363555.1 uncultured Thermoanaerobaculia bacterium | reverse complement strand
CGATCGACCACGGTCAGGGCCACGCTTTCTCCGGCAGCCTCGCGCTGGGCCAGTTCGAGGCGAATCTGCCACAAAGGACGGCCCCGCGTATACACATCACCCACCTTTTCGATGACCTCCCACGACTGGAGATCCGCACCGGCTGCGGGCGATCCCGGGATGACACAACGGACAGCCGCCAAACCCAATCGACCACCGATGAACAACCCAAAGGCCGGCGGTTCGACCACTAGTCGACGGTAGGCGTCAACATCTGCCTCGGGCACAACCGCCGCCCAGGGGTCAACGCTCTCCAAAAGCCCGGCGTCGAGAGCCATTGCTAAGGCCTGGTCATTCAGCTCATCGACATATTCGTTTTCGACGAGGTGAACCACCTCCGTCAGGATACCGAGAGACCTGAAAAGGTCCTCCCTGTCCTCGCCGGTGAGGCCGGCACGCAGCAGCCCAGCAAACAACAGCAGACAAATGATCGAAAAACCCAGAAACACTACTCGAAATCGTGCCATCTTCATCCTCTCAACCGGGCGGACCCTCATTTCAGCTGAAGCCACCCCTTGGGATCCTGCGGTTTTCCACCGACCCGAATCTCCAGATACAAGTTACCCTCTTCCTTCTCCAACCCGGCAACGCCCAACGGTGTTCCCATTTCCACCCTTTGATCTACCCGAGCATGAATGGAGGACAGCCCGGCCACCAGCGAAAAGACCTCCCCGCCGTGGTCAATAACAACCATGTTGCCATAACCCTTGAAATGGCGGGCGAACGCGACCTGGCCCGGGAACAACGCCTTGACCAGGGTGCCCGGCACAACGGCCAGACGCAAGCCATTGCACACGGTATAGGTGGCATACCGGGCCAGGAAATGCTTCCCGAATGTCTGAACAACTGGGCCCGGGGCCGGCCAGGGCAGTGCCCCCCGGTACCGTTGCATGGGCTCCTTGGCCGTGAATCTCTTCTTCTGGCCGACAACTTTCAAAAGTCGCTCGAGGGCGGCCTCTCGCGCCCTCATGTCGGCCAATTGGTTTTCGGCGGATCGTTCCTGGCCCTTCAATTGGTCCAGGCGTCTATCCATTTTCTGCCTCGCGCTGCCAAGCATCTGACGCCTTTTACCCAGTTCGGTCATTTCTCGCCCGGCCCGCTCCAAAATACGGCTCAACTCCGCCTGGCGGGCGGCTCGATCGGCCTGCATCCTATTGTACTCTTTGACCATCTGGGCCTGGCCGGCAGTCAACGTTACGATGACGCCGACCGAATCTTCCAGATGGCCCCCGCGAGCCCCATCCCAGACCAACTGAAGAGGTCCCGGTCTGCCAAGGAGAGACACCATTTCCAGGTGGGTTGCCAGCCACGCCCTGCGCTGCTCCAGCTCCCGGGAAATCGCCGCAGTTTCCTCTTTGAGCCGAACGACCTCGTTCCTCGAGGAGGTCAGCTCCAGTTCGACCTCCTCGACACGAGCTTCAGCCAAATCAACCTGTGTCTGGAGTCGCTCCCGCTCCACCCGCGCCGATTCGGTCTCACGTTCAATCGTGGCCAGTTTCTTCTCATACTGTTGAATGCGATCCCTGACCGCCACGAGCTGGCCATCACCGGGCGACGGATTTTCGGCCCAGCCCTGGTGGCACAGGCCCATCACCGCCATAACAACGGCGCCGATCAAACGAACGGGGCGCCAAAAAGCGCCCCGTGGATCGAACAAACTCGTGTGAAGTCCCGGTTTCACCCTCCCAGAAGTCCCTTCTTGAAGTTCTCGTCAGGCGGCGAGTTGCCGACCCAGACGTTGACAAGTGCTTCGGCAAAATCATCACCCTCGATCACGCCTTTGGTAGCGCCGTTGACGACAACCGTCGTGCCTTGGCCCGGCACCAAAGTCATCTCCACGACATCGCCTTCTTTCATGTCACCAAAGTAGTCTTTGAAGGTCATGACCCGAGCCTTGATGTCCCCGAAATGTCCCCAATTGGCCTCAAAACCCTCGACCCATGCGGAGTCCATCTTCTTTTTCTTGGCCTTGTTCGTCAGGAAATGCATCACCATTTTTTTCGTCTGTTTGGAGTGTGCAGCATTCTCGCCATTGGTGGTCGGATGTTCCAGGTACAAACCACCGACATAGACCTTGACCCAGAGTTTCTTTCGCAAGCCCAGGCCGTTCAATTTGAGGGTGTCGGACCCAACCATCACCTCTTCGTCCATCTGAACCCCGGCAAGACCGCCGGCCCACGCCGCCGGGGCCACCAACGCCAATGCCATCACCAATACGAACAACCTCTTCATAGCACTCTCCTTCAGCAATCGTTTCGTTTCCGACCCGGCAGTCATTGTACCCGAGAGTGTTCACGACGGAGGACAGAAAATGGATACTTGCCAAAGTGCGGCAATTGATGCAAAATGAATGAGTGTTCATTCACTTCTTCCTTCGTGAACCTCAACCAAGTGTTCGCGAAGACCAGAAATCCACGCGGGCGCCATCCGGCGCTTTGACTCAAACCTGTGGTGGGCGATTCTGATGGATGAGATGTGCCAAGATCTTGATGCACTGGTACTTGAAGAAAACACAGGCATACTCGCGTGTATGTCGAGGCTTTCTGAAATTGCCCAGGGCGCAAGAGATTGGTGCAGATCGCCATTGAGAATCGCTCACCATAGGTTAAATATCAATGGGAGGTTGATCCATGAGTAGAGAAATCCGAAGGGCCGCCGTGCTGGGCGCTGGAGTCATGGGCTCCGGAATCGCGGCACATCTGGCCAACGCCGGAATCCCGGTGTTGCTGCTGGACATCGTGCCCCCGAAATTCACCGAGGGCGACGCGAAAAAGGGGCTCAAGGAAGACGACCCCCGTTTTCGGTCCAAGTTTGCCCTCGCGGGACTCGCGGGACTGAAGAAGAGCAAGCCGGCACAGCTTTACACCAACCGATTCCTACCCCTGATCGAAGCCGGGAACTTCGAGGATGATTGGCACAAATTGGCCGATTGCGACTGGATCGTCGAGGTTGTCGTTGAACGCCTGGATATCAAACAGCAGGTCTTCGGCCGGGTGGAAGAGGTTCGAAAACCCGGCTCGATCATCTCCTCGAACACCTCGGGATTGTCGATCGCCGGCATGGTCGAGGGCCGGTC
>CBDTUG010000349.1:0-3121 GCA_965363555.1 uncultured Thermoanaerobaculia bacterium | reverse complement strand
CACCGTTGGTAACGAAGCCGAACGTAAGGACATCTTCGCTCTCAAGGTTCCGGGTCTCTTGTCCTTCTTGGCCTACAACCGTTTCGAAGGTGAGGTCAAAGGCATCAACGACCTCCAGGACAAATACGTGCAGACCTACGGCCCGGGAGACTATGTGCCTCCGGTCGCCGTTTCCTACTGGACCTTCCGCCTGATGGCCGGCGCCGGTTTCGCCATGCTGTTCCTCGGCCTGTGGGCCCTGTGGGCCGTCATGAAGAACAAGGTCATCGATTCACCCTTGATGCTCAAGCTGATGTTCTGGGCTATCGCCCTGCCGTTCATCGCCAATTCAACCGGCTGGCTCTTCACCGAGATCGGCCGTCAACCGTGGATCGTATTCGGTCTTCAAAAAACTGCGGAGGGTCTCTCGCCGACAGGCACGGTCGGCGCCGGCCATGTCCTGTTTTCGCTCGTCGCTTTCACACTGCTCTACGCCGTACTGATGGTGGTGGAGGTCCACTTGCTCAAAAAATATGCCGGCGCAGGTATCGTCGAAACAACTGAAAAACCATCCGTGCCGGCTGAGGCACGGTGAGGGAGAGGAGGACACCATGGATCTCAATACTTTCTGGTTCATTCTGATCACAGTCCTGTTCTCGGGTTTCTTCTTTCTCGAGGGCTTCGACTACGGCGTCGGCATGCTCCTGCCCTTCTTGGGCAAGAACGACAGGGAGCGGCGCGTCATCATCAATACGATCGGCCCAGTATGGGACGGCAACGAAGTCTGGATGCTGACCGCAGGAGGGGCGATGTTCGCCGCCTTCCCTCACGTCTACGCGACGCTGTTCTCGGGCTTCTACTTGGCCCTGGTTCTGATGCTCCTCGCGTTAATCACGAGGGCCGTCTCCTTCGACTATCGATCCAAGGATGAGAGTGCAAAGTGGCGGTCGACCTGGGACTGGGTCATCTGTATCACTTCCTTCCTCCCAGCCCTGCTCTGGGGCGTCGCAAT
Organism: uncultured Thermoanaerobaculia bacterium; assembly: GCA_965363555.1. Taxonomy (GTDB): domain Bacteria; phylum Acidobacteriota; class Thermoanaerobaculia; order Thermoanaerobaculales; family Sulfomarinibacteraceae; genus DAOWGJ01. Next base: position 2,130 of record CBDTUG010000349.1, on the reverse strand, counting down.
GTCGAACCTGATCCGCGGCGTGCCGATCGACCAGGACATGACCTATGTCGGCGGGTTCTTCACCCTGCTCAATCCCTTCTGCCTGGTCGGCGGGCTGGCGGCGGTCGCGGTTTTTGCGCTGCACGGCGCTGTCTTTCTGGCGCTAAAAACCGGCGGCGGCATGGAGGAACGGGCCCGTTCGGTCGCCTCAAAACTGTGGCTTCCTGCGGTCATCTTGTTGGCGGTGTATGTCGGACTCTTCGTCGTGGCGACCGATGTCATCAAACACGTCGGTTACAACCCGGGCGCAGTCCCGGTCCTGGCGGCCATCGCCCTCTTGCTGGTCAAGTATTTCCTGGGGCAGAAGCGCGAAGGCTGGGCCTTCATCATGACCGGCATCGCCGTCATTTTCGCCAATGTGACGATCTTCATCGGGCTCTTCCCGCGTCTGATGGTCTCCTCTCTCAATCCCGAGTGGAGCTTGACAATCTACAACGCTTCCTCGAGCCAGTACACACTCAAGGTGATGTCGATTGTTGCCGTGGCCCTGTTGCCTTTCGTGCTGGCCTACCAGGCCTGGAGCTATTGGATCTTCCGAAAGCGCATCACGGTCGATTCGACTCTGGAATATTGATACGTACCGTTCGTGGCCGCTCAGGAGTATTGACCGTGCCCGCCCCCCTCGTTGGAGGGCGGGCATCAGTCACCTGTCCACGAACAAAGAAATATTCGAGGCAGAACCTCAGGTTTCAGGTCTCAAACCGCAGAGTGCTTTAAATTTCCTGAATCCTGTTGCCTGCGACTCGATGGGCTTGATCTGTTCCATTATTGTTCCGGCTCCGCCGGTTTGGCCCCCCACAAGGTAGACTTCGTCAATGCGAATGATCGACCAGCGGTTGGCCTCCCTGGCGGGGCAGCACAGGCCACTGTTCCTGCTGACCGTCACCCTGGGATTTGGGGCCGGTATCGCCACCGTGGCCCAGGCCTTTCAGTTAGCCGGCATCGTCGACGCGGCATTTCTCGGGGGTGCGGCCCTCTCAGACGTTACCGGGCAACTGGTCATCCTGGCGACGGCCATTTGCCTCAGGGCGGGATTGACGACTGGGGAACGTATCGTGGCCCACCGGCTGGGCGAGCGCGTCGTCGGAGAAATCCACACCCGGACCCTGGCCCACCTGGAACAGGTCGGGCCGATTACCCTGGGCCTGGAACTCAGCGGTGACATTCAGACAACCCTCTCGGAAGGCATCGACGATCTCGGCGCCTGGTACACCGACTACCTCCCGCAATTAGCCCTGAGTGCGTTGGTGCCAACCGCGGTCATGATATTGGTCCTGACACGAGATCCTCTCTCGGCCCTCGTCCTCGGCTTGACGGCGCCGCTGATCCCCCTGTTCATGTTTCTGATCGGCGCCGCCGCTGAAGGGAAGGCCCGGGAAAGATTTACCGCCCTGGCTCGCCTGGGCGCATTTTTCCTGGACACGATCCAAGGCCTGACGACCCTCTTGGCCCTCGGCCGAATGCGAGACCGCGTCGAAGCCGTCCGCCGGGTGACCGGAGACCTCCGCAAGACGACCATGGGCGTTCTCCGCTTGGCCTTCGTTTCGGCGTTGGCGCTCGAGCTTCTCGCGACCCTATCAACCGCGGTCGTCGCCGTAGAAATCGGCTTGCGCCTGCTCTACGGCCACTTGGAATTCCGGGATGCCTTCTTCGTCCTGCTCTTGGCGCCCGAGTTCTACCTGCCGCTCAGGCTGCTGGGTCAGCGATTCCATTCAGGCCAGGCCGGCGTTGCCGCGGCCGACCGCATCTTTGAACTGCTCTCACTGCCGATCGCCGTCTCCAGCCCCTCAGGTGAAACCTCGGCGGTCGCTCCGCCCAAGGTGATCGAACTCAAGAACGTCCTCTTCACCTACCCCGGGCGCAAAGGGGAAGCGGCCCGGACTGCTCTCAAGGGTGTCGATTTCCGGATCGAACGGGGCGAGACCGTCGCCCTGGTCGGCCCTTCGGGCTCCGGCAAGAGTACGATCGCCAACCTCCTGCTTCGATTCGTCGAACCGACTCAAGGCTCGATTTCTGCAAACGGCATCTCGATCCACGACATCGCCCCGGATATCTGGCGCCGAAACCTGGCCTGGGTGCCCCAAGAACCAC
>CBDTUG010000348.1:0-3122 GCA_965363555.1 uncultured Thermoanaerobaculia bacterium | reverse complement strand
CTCGAGACTTTCGGGAGGTTCGAATTCAACTGGCCTCCCGGTAAAATCCAGTGCCCCAGCATGAACGCCAATCTCGGCGAGCAACTCGTCATTCGAAACCTCTAGGCGGTGCCACCCTTCACAACTTCACATCTTTGCCGAGGTCCACAGCGGTCAGTCACCGTGAGTCCCCGAAAGAGGTGCCACCTGAACCGAGCATCCTGCCGCTGTCCCCAACCCCCTTCACCGCCAATACGGCACAAAATAGGCCAGGAAGGTCTCATAGAGACCTGAAAAACCGACCTCCCACACCCCCGAAATCCCCGCATACAAAACAGATAGAGACCACATCTCAACATGGAACGGGAATTGCTAAAGGCCCTTCCGGGTTTACATAAACCAGTAACCTATTGGACCCGGGACTCATACCCCAATGAGGAGGACATATGTTCAAGAAAATACTGTTAGGCGCATTGGCACTCGTCATCATCACATTTTCGGCCGAGGCAGCCGAACAAAGACTCGAGCTGGATCTCGAGACCACCGCCGTCACCTTCACCCTCGGTAGCACGATGCACACCGTAGACGGCATCATGCACCTCTCAGAGGGCACGATCCTCTTCAACCTCGAAAGTGGAGAAGCCTCAGGCCGGGTGGTATTCGACGCAACTTTGACCGAGACCGGGAACAAGAAACGCGACAAAAAGATGCACAAAAAAGTCCTGGGGAGCGGCGCGTTCCCGGAGATCGTCTTCATACCCGAGGCGATCGAGGGCGCACTGGGCGAAAGCGGAAGCAGTGACCTGACGCTTCGTGGAACGGTCTCGATCCACGGTTCAAAACACCCAGTCACGCTGAAGGCCAAGGTGGAGCGAGAGGGCACCAACATTGCGGCGACATCTTCGCTGACAATCCCATTCGTTGAGTGGGGAATGCACGATCCCAGCGTTTTCGTCTTCCGAACCGACAAAGCGGTCGAGGTCTCAGTTCAGATCCGCGGTACTCTTGCCGACTGAATCTGGAGTTTGTATTGAAAATTGCATCTGTCGGGAGTGCGCTCCCTCCAAATTTCTACGACCAGGAAACTCTCCTGGCTGCTCTGCGCACCCAATGGGCACAGCGCCACCACAATGTTGATCGGCTGGAAGCCCTTCATCGAAACGTTCTGGTCGGCGGACGCCATCTGGCCCTGCCGATCGAAGAGTACGACGGGCTCAAGACCTGGGGCGACGCCAACGACGCCTGGACCCGAGTGGCCCAGGATGTCGGAGAGGCTGCGATTCTCAAGGCGCTTGAGAAGGCTGGCCTCACGGTCGATGATGTTGATGCCCTGATCTTCGTCACAGTCACCGGCGTGGCCACACCCTCGATCGACGCCCGCTTGATGAATCGACTGCACCTGCCGTCCCGGGTCAAACGAATGCCGATCTTCGGGCTCGGCTGTGTCGCCGGAACGGCGGGAGTGGCCCGGGCGGCCGACTATGTGCGTGCCTTTCCCGATCAGGTGGTTGTCCTCTTGTCGGTCGAATTGTGTTCTTTGACGCTGCAACGGCAGGATCTCTCGATCCCCAACCTGATCGCATCAGGATTGTTCGGTGACGGCGCCGCCGCCGCGGTCGTCGTCGGCGCCGAACGACAGACCGACGGCCCAGAAATAGTTGCCTCTCGCTCAGTTTTCTATCCCGACAGTGAAGAGGTGATGGGCTGGGACATATCGGAGTCCGGCTTCAAGATTGTGCTCTCAGCTGAGGTTCCCGAGGTGGTCAAGCGCTATCTGCGCCGGGATGTCGATGCCTTCCTCGGTGGGCACGGCCTGAGTCGCTCCGATATTTCATCGTGGGTCTGCCACCCAGGCGGCCCCAAGGTGCTGGAAGCCATGGAAGAGGCACTGGAATTGCCCGATGGAGCCCTGGATGTCACCTGGAACAGCCTGCGATCAGTGGGCAATCTGTCGTCAACGTCGGTATTGATGGTCCTGGAAGACACGATGAGGGACCACCGGCCCCCACAGGGGAGCCTGGGTTTGATGCTGGCAATGGGCCCGGGGTTTTGCTCTGAACTGGTGCTGCTGCGATGGTAGGAACCGTCGATTCTCGAGTCGTTTTCACGATCATCGTCGCCCTGGTGGCTGCAGAGCGAATCTTTGAGCTTGTTCTTTCTGAGCGCAACACGCGTCGCACCCTGGGGCGCGGCGGAGTGGAGCATTCCGAACCCATCCACTGGCTCGTCGTGGTATTTCATACGCTCTGGATCGTGGCGGGGCCGCTCGAAGTGTGGCTCTTTGCTCGACCGTGGGTTCCTCTTCTTGCCGGAGTCTGTTTCGTTCTCGTGGTAGCAGGCATGATCTTGCGCTACTGGGCGGTGACGACCTTGGGCGATCGGTGGAATACGCGCATCATCACGGTCCCCGGCGAAAAACCGGTAACGGCCGGACCCTTCAGGGTTTTTCGTCACCCCAATTATGTGGCGGTCTATGTGGAACTGTTCGCTTTGCCCCTGTTGCATGGCGCCTGGGTGACGGCCGCTGTTTTGGGCACAGTGAATTTGATACTGATCAAGATCAAAAGCCGGGCTGAGGACAAGGCCCTGGGGCGACTCGACCAGGGTGCCGGATTTTTGGAAAGAACATGAATGACGCCTTCATTCTCGCCGGCATCCGAGATGTCGCCCGCAAGCACCTCGATTGGGAGGGATCTGTAGAACCGGAGATGCGTCTGGTCGAGGACCTCGCTCTGGACTCCATCAAGCTGCTGACCTTGGCGGTGGAAGTAGAGAACCGATTCAAAATCTGCCTCGATCCGGAGAGGGATCACGAGCTGATCACCGTGGCCGATCTCGTGGCCGCCATCAGCTGCCAAATTTCCGACACGCAGAAGCCCAAAGAAGGCAATAACCACAGAGACACAGAGGACACAGAGTGAGACACACAGAGGGTGGTCCCAGCGGGGCCGTGGGTCTGAGCCCGGCAAGCGAGGACTTCGTCCTCTCTCGGCATGAAAAGCAACGAGGTCCAAGAGCAAGCTCTTGTCATTCGTTGCTCTCCAACCTTGGCACGCTTCGCGTGCAGCCGGGCTCGACATATTCCAGAGCCGCTTCGGCGACCATTTTTTTGAGTTCATCCTGCGTCATGCTAATACCTCCTG
>CBDTUG010000347.1:0-3126 GCA_965363555.1 uncultured Thermoanaerobaculia bacterium | reverse complement strand
ACCGACATCGCGTACCTTCGCCCCTTTGACGTCATGCAGTGGAACGTCAAGAATCGCCTCCTGCCTACGACCGAAACTGAAAACGCCCGCATCGAAATCGAAGTCACCGGTGGCGCAGGCGAGATTATTGCCTTCGGGTCCGCGCTCGCGAACGCATCCAACGACCCGTCGACTTTTGAGATGGAGTTCGACCTGGATGCATCCGGTGGCAGTGGTGCCATCACCGGCATCACGGCAGGCCGGGGCCTGACCGGAGGAGGTTCCGCCGGTGAGGTCAGCCTGCACGTCGGCGCAGGAACAAATATGATCGTCCAGGAAAATGTTGTTTCCCTGAACGAAGAAATCGACGTGCAAACTGTCCGGATCATGGCTGCAAACGGAAGCATGAATGTGGAAATTGCACCCCATCAATCGGATAGCAATTACGGCCAACTCGAAATCATGGATGGAGCGGGGAACACCCGCATCCGTTTGAAATCAGATCCTGCCGACAACGGTGCCGGAGAGATCAGGAGCTACGGCCCCAACGGCAACACCAACTGCGCGTTCAAGACCCATTTGCACAATGAGGACCTCGGCAAACTTGTGCTCTATGATTCCGAGAGTTTTTCCAAGGCCATCGTAGGAATCCTCGACCCATCCGAGGCCGGCTGGTTGTCCCTGATCGCACCGAACCTCTCAGAGAATGCCTATCTCGGGACGACGGCCGATCATGGTGACTATGGGGCACTCTACCTGATGGATGATGCCGGTGAGATCCAGGTCTACAGCAGAGTTTCGCCGGACAGCGGCGCCGGGGAACTGTGGACTGCAGGGCCCTCGGGATATTTGAATATCGGCTTGACAACGGTCAGTGACACCCAATCCGAGTTCGGCTTCCTCGGCATCTACGACGATCAAGGCCGCAAGCGATTTGACGCCTACGTCAGCTCGGGCCGAGGCGCTGGCTACCTGAATACAAAAGGCCCCAACGGCAGCCCTAATGTTCAGATTGGTACCGCCAACAACGACTACAATCGGGGTCGTATCAGCATTTTTGATGCCAACGGGCAAACGGTCGGGGGCCTCACGGCAAAAGCAGGGGGCAGTGAACTGGTGACGAGTTCGGTCAAATCGATCTCTGAGTATCCCGGCCACGAACACTCACGCATCGTCTACGGTCACCTCGAAGGCCCAGAGGCTGGTCTTTATCGCCGTGGACGAGTTCGGCTTGACGACGGCAGAGGGACCATCAGACTTCCCAGCCATTTTTCAGCGCTGGCCGATGCCGAGACAATGACTGTTACGCTCACCCCGCATTCACTGCAATCCAAGGGCCTGGCGGTGGCCCGCATCGATGGCCAAAACATCGATATTGGCGAACTCTTCGGAGGAACAGGATCGTACGACGTCAGCTTCGTGGTCTACGCAACGCGCCGTTCCCGGCGGGGCGAACCCGTGGTCATGACCGACCTCGAGGTTGCGAAGGCTTTTGGCATCGGGACTCCTGAACAGCTGAAGCGGATTCAGGCCTTCGAGGAGACGGGGGTGACCTCCGCCACGGACGACCAGCGGCGTTCGATCCTCGACCGTGAGAAGGGACCGTCTGCGCACGGTTTTCTCGTCCAGGCCGAGGGACTTGGCGCCTCTGCCGAATAGACTCAGGTATGATGCCCGTGAACCAGGGAGGATATTGATGAAACGATTTCAATTTGGTCAAATGATACGAATAACGGCTCTCGTGGCAATCACGGCAATGGCAGTCGCTCCGGCCACGGCAGGCAATCTCAGGATTTTTGGGGCGTATCTTGACAGCAGTGATGTTGGGGCATTTGCCGGCGCCGGCGTCAAGTATGCATCGAGCGACTCTCTGGGCTGGGAGTTCGGTGCTACCGCCTATCTCGAAAGCGATGATTTTGATTTTGATGAGCTGGAATTTGACGCTGACGCCATCGACAATACGGCGTTTGACCTTGGCTTTCGCGTCAGCATCAGTCAAATTTTCTATTTCACCGGCGGGGTGTCCTACTTCATGTTTGATTCGAACTTCGGAGACGTCGATGACGAGTGGGGCTTTTACGGCACTCTGGGCGCGACAATTGGTGGCGACACCTTCCGGTTCTTCATCGAGGGCGTGTACCGCGACGTCAGTGCCACGATCCGGTACGACGACTTTGATTTGATTGAAGACGATGTCAAGCTGGATGTCGGCGGCTTCGGCGCCAACGCAGGCCTGGAGTGGCGGTTTTAGCGATCTATTCTTCAGGACCTTCGAAAAACCGAGGCCAGGTTGTGGGTTCCGGATCACAGGTCTCAGGTATCAAGCCTCAGGCGCAGACGATGTCGTGTTTCTTGAAATAGCTGCCTGCGACCTGAAATGCTATACCAAGTGAGCCCGATCGAGTACTTTTTTGTTCCGGCCTCGCCGGGTTAGCAGGCAACCATGCGTGCTGCCATCTTCGATCTTGACGGCCTTCTGGTGGACTCCGAACCCTTGTGGAGGCGGGCCGAAAGAGAGGTCTTCGCAGAGGTCGGCGTGATGCTGACCGATGACGACTGCCGCAGCACTATGGGTATGCGGTGTGACGCGGTTGTAGCTCTCTGGTATCGAAGGCGCCCCTGGCCGAAGGTTTCACCTGCCGAAGTTCAAGACAGAATCGAGGCTCGGGTACTGGCCTTGATGCGAGCTCAGGGTGAGGCGATGCCGGGAGTCTTTCATGCTCTCGATCTGGTGGAACGCGCCGGATGCCGGTTGGCGGTGGCATCGTCGTCCAGCCCTGTACTGATCGACGGGGCGTTGAAACGGCTGGGCATTCTCGAACGATTTGCAGCACGATGTTCCGCCTTCGACGAAACGCTTGGCAAACCCGATCCCGCGGTCTTTCTGTCGGCTGCACGAATACTGGGCGTCGATCCCCGGACGTGCCTTGCTTTTGAGGACTCGCCTCCGGGTGTCGAGAGTGCCCACCGAGCCGGCATGCCGGTTGTGGCCGTGCCGGATGCCGAGCATCGGGGCCATCCTGGCTTCGACGAAGCTGATGTTGTACTCGAGAGCCTGATGGATCTCCGTCTCACGCACCTGCAGAGGATCGGAAGCTTCTAGCCCGTTCCCATCCGGAAACCCCGGAAGGGGACAGCGCGGTTCCC
>CBDTUG010000346.1:0-3136 GCA_965363555.1 uncultured Thermoanaerobaculia bacterium | reverse complement strand
GTGACTGGGACCGAACCTGCCTGAGTGACAGCGGCACGGACGATGGCTCTCAGGAGATTGGGGTGGGCCGGAAGGGCCGCGCCTCCGCCCTTTCGGGTTACCTTTCGGACCGGGCAGCCGAAATTTAGGTCGATGTGGTCAACGCCGGCCTCCGAGACCAGTCGTTTGACCGCCAGGCCGACGAAATGTGGGTCGACGCCGTAGAGTTGTAGACTGCGGGGAGATTCACCGGGGCCGAAGGTCGCCAACCTGACAGTCTTTTCACGGCCCTCCACGAAGGGACGAGCGGTAATCATCTCCGAGATGAACAACCCCGCACCGAAGCGCCGACACAGTGCCCTGAAAGGAAAGTTGGTGATACCGGCCATCGGGGCCAGCACGACCGGGGGCGATACATTGATGCCGCCCAGATCCAATATGGCGTCGTGTGCGGGAGGGCTCACGATGTACTCCCCAACTCGGCGGGCTGTAGGCTGCAGGCAGCAGGTTGCAGGTTGCAGGAATCGCCACGCCCTCTGCGAGATGAGACCTGAAGCCTGAGACCTGAAGCTTGAGCCCTGAGACCTGAGACCTGTCCCCAGACAATTCGACATCGGAGGGGAATAGGTGTTCCCAAAAAGAAAGCCGCCCGCTTATGACGGGCGGCTTTCTCGTTTTCCACTGTCGGTCCTATCAACTACTTGAGCAAGTTTTGCAGGTAGGTCGAGACCAGAACGACGCCGAAACCGGTACCGCCCTTGGGCTGTCCGTTGTGTTCTTCCTCAAGGTAGCCGACCCCGGCAATATCAAAATGCGCCCAGGAGACTTTCTCCGGAATGTGCTGTTTCAAGAATGCGCCGGCGGTGAGGGCACCGCCCCAGCGGCTTCCGGCGTTTTTCATGTCCGCCCACTCGCTCTTGAGATAGGAGATGTACTCGTCGTACAGAGGCATCGGCCAGACTCGTTCGCCGACATCGTCGCCGATCTTGGCGAGGCGATCCTGCAACTCACGGTCGTTGCCCATCAGCCCTGCGCATTCGTGACCCAGGGCGACCACACAGGCGCCGGTCAGGGTAGCGAAGTCCAGCACGACATCGGGGTTGAATCTGGCGGAATAGTGCAGAGCATCGCCCAGGAGCAGCCGGCCCTCGGCGTCGGTATTGTCGACTTCGACGGTCTTGCCACTGGCCAAGGTGATGATGTCTCCGGGTTTGATTGCAGTGCCGGAGGGCATGTTCTCGGCGGTTGGGATCAGGCCGACGACCTTGATCGGCAACTCGAGTTCCGCAACGGCTCGCATGACGCCCATCACGGTCGCGGCACCGGCCATGTCGTACTTCATCCAGCCCATGCCGGCTGACGGTTTGATCGAAATGCCGCCTGAGTCGAAGGTGACGCCTTTGCCGACCAGGACGACCGACTTCTTGGGTTTCTTTGGACGGTGTTCGATGACGATCATCTTGGGTTCTTCAACACTGCCTTGGCTGACGGCCAGGATGCCGCCGCACTTTTCCTTCTGCAATTCCTTGAGACCGAGGATCGTCACGCGCAGACCGCCGACCTCTTCTCCCATCTCTTTGGCAGCCGTGGCCAGAGTCTCCGGTGTCAGGTCGTTACCGGGTCGGTTGGACAGGTCACGGGCGAGATAGATCGACGTTCTGAACATCCGGGTTGTCTTCAGATGTTCATCAAGCTCGTTTTCGCTCTCACCGGAGAATGGGACGAAATGAACGCCGTCGATCTTGTCGAACTCATTCTTCTTCGACTTGAAAATGTCGAAGGTATAGTCCGCCACGGCCGCTTCTCGTAGAGCAAAAAGGCGTGACTCCGCTTCACTCATGCCGCGCACCCGAACGGGAATAGCGAGCCCGATTTGGTACTCACGATTCTTGGTTGCCTGGCGCATCACCCGAAGCAGGATGGTTCGCAATTTGGACTGGCTCAACTCACACTGTTCACCGACTCCGACAAAGGTCATTCGATGAGCCATGTCGATCGGGCATTCTCCGGAGATCAGTTCGCCGTTATCGCCGCGAGGTCCCAGGGCTTTCGATTTTGCTCTCAGCGCTCGTTTTTCCTTGGTAGGAATGTCGAGTTTGCTCAGGGGGTCGCTTCCGGTGCAATGTAGAATGTAGAGACAGTCCAGAGGTTCTTCTGGGGTGGTACGCAACTGGTAGAGATCGGCCATCGGGTATTGAACCCTCCCATCATACAATTCGGGCGGGGATTCTAGCATGGAAGTCCCAAAAACGCACGCATTCCCTTGCTGGTACTGGTTTTCGGCTTCAACCTGGTGGCGTCGCTACTGCAAAAGGACCCTGCCTCGTCGACCTTCAACGGCCTTTCCGACGATCACGGCTGAACTGACGCGTCGGCACAAAGTCATGGCCGCTTCGGGTGTGAGGGCGGCCAGCAGACCACCGGATGTCTGCGGGTCCAGGGCCAGATCGACTCGCAGCGGTTCCGCCTCCGGGGCGAGGGCCAATACGGATCTGAGACTCTCGCGATTCTTGCCGGCGCCCGCCGGGACAAAACCCGATGCGGCGGCCACCAGCGCTCCGGGCATCGCCGGAAGATCAGCCAGCGAAACCACGATCTCAAGACCGGAGGCGTCCGCCATCTCCGCAACATGGCCGGCCAGACCGAATCCGGTGACGTCGGTGACGGCGTGTGGCTCCAGGGAGGCCAGGGCCTCGGCTGCCGATCGATTGAGGGTACTCATCCAACGGACGGCCGTACTGAGGGCCGCACCTGAGGCCTCGTTGCCCTTGGCGGCCGTGGTTACCAAACCCGTGCCCAGGGGCTTGGTCAGGACCAGAAGATCCCCGGGTCGGGCCCCGCCGTTGCGCCAGATCTTCTCAGGATGGACCGTGCCGGTGACGGCCAGACCGTAGAGAAGTTCTTGACCTTCGATCGTATGCCCGCCGGCAAGGACGGCGCCGGCTTCTTCCAGGGCGCCAAGACCGCCCCTGAGAATTTCCTTGAGAACCTCCTCGCCGTAAGCATCAAGAGGAAAGCTGACCAGGTTCATGCCGGCCAGGGGAACGCCCCCCATTGCGTAAACGTCGGACAGGGCGTTGACCGCTGCAATCCGGCCGAAGGCGAAGGGGTCGTCCACCATCGGCGGAAAGAAATCTGTCGTGTGGATCAGGCCGAG
>CBDTUG010000345.1:0-3138 GCA_965363555.1 uncultured Thermoanaerobaculia bacterium | reverse complement strand
TGACTTATGGAGACCCTTCGACTCGGTCGTCGGACTCCCTCGCTCAGGGTGACACGCAGGGCCAACTCGTTTTCCGCTAAAACGTCGAATTATGCAAGCAGCTAAGCTGTCAGCCCGCGCTTGCAAAGGCGAAGGAAACGCCGTGAAGAGGGAAAAATAGCCACAAAAAGGCACAAAGAGTCACGAAGAGGAACACATACGAAAAAGAATCTTGACTTGCAATCCTTTAAGAATGAGTAGGTTGCCCTCTTCTTGTTTCCTTTTTTGTGCATTTTCGTGCCTTTTTGTGGCTATTCTTCTTGTGGCTTTTTGCAAGAGGCTCGGCCGATAGCTACCCGGCGGGCCGGGCAAGCGTCTATTGGTTCCGGTGCATCCGGGTTGCCTTACTCCGCCACGTAACTCGACCGGCAGCGAGCCTTGTATTTCCTGTTCGCGACCCGGACCTCAAGGCGGCGGAGACCTAATGGGCCCTCGGGCATTGGATAGCTCAAGACATACTGCGCCCGCAGGTGTGTCAAAACTGAGTCGAAGACCTTCGGCAACTCCTTGAGGCGCCCAATGAAATGCGCCTCCCCTCCGGTCTCCTCAGCCAAAACAACCAGATCGTCGCGCGCCTCGATGGTGTCCTTGTCCTTGCCGGAACCCACGGCATAGATGATGGCTTCACTCTTACGTGCCGCCCGGACAACCTGTTGAAGGGTGGCGACGCTGCGTTCGTCCATCCCGTCGGAGAAGAGAAAAACGGCCCTTCGTCCAGGGATGTTTTGCAGATCGCCGAGCACCCTCATCATGGCATCGTAAAGGGCGGTACCGCCACGTGCGACCAGGGAACGAACCCCATTTCCAACAAGCGTACGGTCCTGGGTTGGGGGTACGACCCGCCGCAGAGCCTGATTGAAGGCGTACAGCGAGACTTCGTCCTCAGGTCGCAATTGCTCGACAAAACCGCACGACGCATCCTGAACCAAACCGAGCTGATCGAACATGCTTCCGCTGATATCGAGCACCAGGGCGATGCTCAAGCTGGTCGCCTCAGTGGCAAAAGTCTCTATATCCACAACCTTGCCCTGATCGAGCACCGTAAAATCCTTCTTTGCGAGCTCCCGAATGAACCGGCCTCGCCGATCAACGACCACCGGATAGAGTTGCACAACGTTGATCTGGATTTCGTTCCCAAACCCGATATCCATCGTTTCAAGCCTGGTTTTACTGATCAACCCGTCGGCGCCAAAGGCCACGGCGTAAACGGCTTCGCCACCAACGTCGGACGGCGCATCCCATATGAAGGACCACTCGGGGGCCAGAGCCGATCCAACCAGCCGGCCCTTGATATAGACGTCGATCCTTTCAACTGCAGGGTCCCCGTCGATTACAGCAAACTCGAAATCGGTCGGACCGATCAGAACGGCGCCGACGGGCGGTTCAATGAACCTGACACGCTCCTCACCGGCAACCGGCGATGCAAGCAGGATTGCCGTCAGAAAAGCTGAGCAGAGTAGAGATTTGTCCCGAAGCACTGTCTCATCCTCTCATCCAGGGCATCTTCATTAATGGTACCTATCCAGGTCAGGAATCCCTCCCAGTCACGCAAGGTCTCGATTCGAAGGCTCGAGGCCGCATCCATAACCACTCCTTCCATCAAATCTCTGCCGACCTCACCCGGAAGCCCATGTTTACCCAGGTAATTGAAGATGGTGAGGCGCAGGTCAACCAGCTGTCGCTCGTTCAGAAGCGCCAGAGGCCCTTCAAGCTCAAGAGCCTCGTAGGCGGGCCAATCACCAACCCATGGGCGACCGACACCGTTGATTGTGATGGTGGGGGCTCCAAGTACGTTAATCTGCGTACGCCACTCGGGACCAAGCCCCTCGCGGGCTTTTTCGAGATCCTGAACGGCGACCGCCAGGGCCTCGGAGTGGTTAGAACCCGGGAGGCCCCGCTCGGTGATCTCGAGACCAATCATAAAGAGCTCTGAGGGCCCAACTACGGCCAGATCGGCCCGGGCGCCCGTCCCTCTCCGGTTCAACTCCGCCTCGAGCCGCGCACCCGGTATCTTGGCGCGGCAAAGTGCAAGCGCTTCCTCATCTACACCGCCCTCTCCGCCTGCTGATGCCTCCAGCGCCACTTCACCTACCGCAATAGCAGCATTGGAGAATCGTGACAGCTCCGGACCGATATTCTGCCATCTGGTTGTCGCCAGGTTCTCAAACCACAGTTGATCGCGCAGGGCATTCTGAACCCGCGACAGTTCTCCCCGATCGAGGCCGGAGATCCGGAACCTGACGAGAGCTGCCGCCACGCCACTGACATGGCCGGCGACATGGGTACCGAAGGTCGACTCCGATGAGGGAATCAAAATTGTAGCGTTCCACGGGCTGTCACCAGGCAAATCCTTGTCGAGAAAGCGCACGGCACTGTGCTTGCGCACCAGGTTCGAATCCTCGAGAAGAACGCTGGTTCCTTCGCCCATGGCCTCGATGTAGACCGGCGCCAGCAGCAGCGGTCGAAGCTCCCGGCCCATGTCGGCCTGAAAGGCAGCGACATCGGCCGCTTTCTTCGGCAGTTGTTTTGCCTTCTTCGTCTTGGCTAGTTTGCCCAGATCCTTGAGCAGGGACGGTCGCTGGACCGGCAGGAAGAGCCTTTCGAGATCGTTGTTATCTAGAGGAGGATCGAAGGTCGGTGTCGGCAAGGCCCTGATGCTCGTCATCAGGGTCGACACAAGCTCTCGTGTTTCAACGAGATCCGCTGCATTCAGTGCTTCCTCAAGACCGTCGAGATCATCGGCAATCTGAACAATGAGATCCACCGGCGGAATCCCCTGGGTCTCCAGGTTGACAACCATTCTTTGGGCCAGATCGTTGCCCCGGCGACCCTGATATTCAAGACCACGCCATGTGAAGGTCTGAGGATCCCGTCGGCTGACCAGGGCTGCGACGAGAGCACGTTCGAGAGGCCCTCTGCCCGGGCTGTCCTCAGGAACCTGAGGCAGCAAACGCACGGTCTTGGAAAGCCAGGCGAGTCGGGCCGACTGGTGGATTTTCAGCCACTCCGTAAAGAGCGTCTGAGTCTGCTCGGCGCCAAGGAACTCAGCCTGATCCAACATTCGAACCAGTTCGATACCACCCTGGAAGCTGTCCACCA
>CBDTUG010000344.1:0-3143 GCA_965363555.1 uncultured Thermoanaerobaculia bacterium | reverse complement strand
GTTTCCGCCTCGGGAACCGCGCTGTCCCCTTCCGGGGTTTCCGGATGGGAACTAGAAAGGTCACGAGACCTGATTGATCACCTCGAGCAGTTCGGCGACAACCCCTGCCGGGCCGCAGAGAACGCTGCCTTCGCTCATAATGTCGTCGCCACCGTCGATGGCGGTGACTATGCCGCCGGCTTCTTCCACCAGAAGGGTGCCTCCGGCAAGGTCCCAAGGGGCTAGGCGAAACTCGAAAAACCCGTCATAGAGACCGGCAGCGGTATAGGCCAGGTCGAGAGCTGCTGACCCGGGCCGGCGAATTGCTTTGCAGCGCAAGAAGGTTTCGCGGAAGATCGCGAGATAAAGATCGAGCACGTCGTGGGCCTTGAAGGGGAAACCGGTGGCCAGCAGGCAGCCCGGCAGGGCTGTCCTGGAACTGATTGAACACCGCTCTCCGTTCCACCACGCTCCGTGGCCCTTGGCGCCGCGAAAAATGTCGTTTTTCACCGGATCCAGTACAACACCGAAGAGCATCTGGTCTTCATACGCGACCCCGATCGACACGGCGAAATGGGCGAGACCGTGCACGAAGTTGGTCGTTCCGTCGAGGGGATCGATGATCCACGTCGGTCGGGAGGAGTCCCGCTGGTGCCAGCCCGCCTCTTCCGAAAGGACAGCGTGATCGGGGAACTTCTCTGCGATGGCCTCAAGGATGGCCGTCTCTGATTCGCGGTCGGCGATGGTCACAAAGTCATTTCGGGCTTTTTCGTCGATTTGATCAGCCTCGAGAGAGCGAAACCTCGGCAGCAAGGCTTCGGCGCCCAATCTGGCGATTGTCTCGATCTCATCCAGGAAAAGCAGCGGTTCGTGAAATAACACTCGGGCCTCCTGAGGTTGACTGGTGTAAGGAGAGATCATGGGTCAGATGTTATCCGTTTGCGAAAAATCCCCAAGCCGGTATGACGTGATGCTGGATGTCGCGATGCAGACGCTGGCAAATGATCCTGAACTCAAGCTGTGCGAGGGACTGCGGTTGATCGAAGCTACTCGAAAATCTGTGGCCAGGCATTCGCCCACCTCGTTGGACATTTTTGACAGTAGGGTCCTTCCTCGCATGCGCGAGACCTTGATGCACCGTTTCGGAATGGTGACTTGCCCGGAGTGTGATCTGCACTGATTTACTGAGGTAAATCGGCAAACTCCGGCAAGGTGCGGAGTTGTTCCGGCGTCAGTCCGTCCTCGACCTCGACCGTCACTTGATCCTGTTCGCCAAGTTGGAAATCGTCAATCAGGGCAGCCAGTTGTACGCCGACGCCGGGCCGGACATTCGAAAGGTCCAGCGTGACGGGCGTCGAGAGCAGTTCGTTGCCATCAATGTCCTCGACCCGGACCCTGATCGTCAGATGAGCCAGGGGCTCGGCGCTCTTGTTGGTGATTCGCAGATCAACCACCAGGCGCGGCATACCCTCGGAATTTTCCACCGTGGTGGCGCCGGTTGGGATGATGTCGTGGGCTCTACGAATTCGAGAGAGGTGTTGCTCTGGAGTTTCACGAGGGCCACAAGCGACTAGAGATAAGGCTATGACGGTCAGTGAGAAGATACGAGAGAGGGTGGAAAAGCGCATGAGTTCCCCTTTTCGTTGCACAGTGTACGACACCCGGAGCATCCGAATCCTCCCGGCTTCGGATGCTCCGGAACGTTCGACGTTCTGGTCCCCCCTCCATGCTAAGGTCCAGACAATGACTCAGGGTATCCGCGTCGTTTTCTCCGATCTCGGCAAACGCTATGACCAGCGGGTGGTTTTCCGAGGGGTAGAAGGTGTTGCCGAACCCGGTTCGCCACTGGTTTTGACGGGGCCCAACGGTTCTGGTAAAAGCACGTTGGTATCTATTTTGTGTGGTCTGTTGCGGCCGAGCCGCGGCACGGTTGAGTACTTCGGCGTGCAAGGCGAGGTGGTCCGGTCCGAGTGGCGATTGCATATAGGCATCGTGGCGCCGGCCATGTCGGTTTACGAAGAGCTGACCGCCCGGGAGAATCTTCTCTTCTTCGCCCAAGTGCGCGGTCTGAGTATTGACCTGGCCGGCGTAGACCAATTGATCGACCGGGTTGGTCTCGACCCAGAGCGAACGACCCCTGTGGTCGGCTATTCGACCGGAATGCGGCAGCGCCTCAAGATCGCCCAGGCCATCCTGCACGAGCCCGACGTGCTCTTTCTTGATGAACCGGGGTCCAATCTTGACCCTGCGGGCCAGGATTGGCTTGAAGACTGGGTCGCGGCCTTTGCCGGCGAGGGGAAAACAGTCGTTCTGGCCACCAACGACCGACGCGAAATGGAGTGGGGAGTTGAGTGTGTTGAGCTTACTGGCTGAGGCCCTGGCAGTCGCCGGCAAGGACCTGCGTACCGAGTTTCGCACGCGGGTGGCGTTGAACGCCCTTGGTCTGTTCGCTCTGACCACGCTGGCTGCGGTGTCCTACACCATCGGGCCCTACCGGATCAACGAGACCGATCGGCCTTTTCTGCTGTCGGCCCTCCTGTGGATCGTCATCCTCTTCGCAGCCCTGGCCGGCCTCGACCGAATTTTCGTCAAGGAAGAAGAGAGCCACACGGCGCCCCTTCTGAGGTTGTCCGCGCGTCCTCATGCCGTATGGCTGGGCAAGCTGCTGTTCAACCTTGGTCTGCTGGCCGCCTTGATGTTGATCCTCGTGCCGCTGTTTACCGTGTTGATGGGCTTGCCGTTGGCCCTGGGTGTCGGGTGGCTGGTGGCAGTGTTGGCTGCGGGTGGGTTTGCTCTGGCCGTCACAACGACCATCGTTGCGGCAATCATAGCCCGAGCCATGACCCGTGGCGCTCTATTCGCCGTCTTGTCATTGCCCTTGCTGTTGCCTCTGCTGATCTTCGCCATTCAGGGCACGGCAGGCGTGGCAAGCGGTGAGATGGAGATTGTGCGGCAGAGCCTGCGAGCGATGGTCTCTCTCGGAGGCGTGATGCTTGTTCTTTCCGCCGCCCTCTTCCCGGTAATCTGGGGGGAGTAGGGCTCGACCCAGCGGAGCCGGTCGAATTCAGCTGTCGAACGAAGAACTCAAGTTGCTCTCTCCGACACCCTGGCCCGGCCTTCTCACCAGTGATCTGCTGCGACCGCAGATATGGCACACCGCGCGT
>CBDTUG010000343.1:0-3143 GCA_965363555.1 uncultured Thermoanaerobaculia bacterium | reverse complement strand
CAGACCGCGACAATGGACAGCGTCCGTGAACAGCGGCCAGGGGAACGTAGGGGCACGTCGTGCCGTGCCCGAGTCTACGCCGGCGTCCGCGTCAGCAATCCGCGTTCGTGAACAGCGGCAGTGATCTGTGACGGTAGACAGCGACACCCAGGGCCGGTTTTCCACAAAACCACAGGCACGGCGCGATTCGGAAACTCTACTGGGTTTTCTCGATCTACTCACAATTCCCTGAGGAAATCTGCCGCGCGGCGCAATTGGATTCCGTCGACCATTCGTTCGTTGTGGAGATTCTTGACGACCTGGGCGGCTTTGAACCCGTACTTTTTGTGGAAATAACGCAGCGAGGAGCTGATGCCGGCGTCGGACAACTTGACCTCAACGATCAGCTTCGGCTGATCGTCCTCGACCATTACAAAATCAACTTCCTTTTTTTCCTTGGTCCGCAGGGACTGCAGTAGACATCGTTTTCCCTTGGTGTCTTCGGTGGAATCCAGGCTCTTCAAAAGGCTTGCCGCAACCAGGTTTTCCAGCCGAATCCCTTCGTCTCCTCTGACCATGCCGGTGTCGTAGAAGTAGATCTTCGGCTCCTTGAGAAGAGACCGGCCGATATTCCGGTGAAAGGGCGTGACCCGAAAGACGATGAATAGGCTTTCCAGGATCTCAACATAACGCTTGATCGTGTTGGGAGCGCAGTTGACATCCCCGGCAAGCGAAGACCAGGAGACCGGCGAACCGACTCGATGTCTCAGCAGCTCAAGGGTCAGTTGGATGGCCCTGAAATCATGGATCTTTTCAAAATCAAGAATGTCCGTACGGATCAGACCGTCGATGTACTGAAGCCGCCAGCGATTGGCATCGTCGTCGGACTCGGCGAGAAAGGGCTCAGGGAAACCGCCCCGAACGATCAGCTTCTCGAGGTCGTCGTCGGTAGCGACCGGGAGTTCCACCATGGAAAAAGGGTGAAGACGATGCCTGAAGAAACGACCGGCCAGTGAATCACCACTCTGCCTGAAGGCTTCCAGCCTGGCACTCCCGGTGACCAGAATCCGCTGATACGGCGGCTTGACGTCATAGATGCCCTTGAGAAAGTTCTTCCAACCCTCCATTTTGTGGATCTCGTCAAGAATCAACAGCCTCGTATCGGGGAACCAGTCGGCCTTGTGGATGATGTCACGGTGGGAAAAGTTGTCGTAGTTCAGATACACCGAGCGTTCGAAACCCTCGGCAATTGCAAGAGCGAGACTGGTCTTGCCCACCTGCCGAGGCCCGGTGATGAACACCATCTTCCGTTCCAGGTCCCGAACGATGATCTCCTGCTGAAGACGTTTCATTACGTAAATTTCGCACCAGGATGCAGAAAAGTCAAGACTATTTCGCAAACTACTGCAAAATTATCAGGTCAGACTGCCCGAGATGCCGTCGAGATTCTCCTCGAGACCGGCCTGGGTTTCCTCATCCTGGAGGATCGATTGATTCTCAGGCTTTGAAGCGGGGAGATGTAAAAGGGCCGCGGCGGCTAACAGGAACGGCCGCCCCAATCGGGTTCGGCTCCGCGAACCGACGCCGGCGGGCGGCCGTTTTGGGCTTGACAAACGCCGGGGGGGGGAGAAATTGAGACGTGGATCTTTGTATACCGGGAGAACGAAATGGAGGAGGAGCCATGAGGCATTGGGCAGTTGTCATCGTTATGGTGGTCGTTGGGTGTTCGTCGATGGTATGGGGTCAAGGCATACAGGGCATCGTATTTTATGATGCATTCGAGTCTGGAGACACCTCTGGATGGTGGGCGCCTGCGAGAGTTGGAGAGACAGGACAGAAGACCTGTTATGACGAAGCCGGCACGGGGCAAGACGGTGACATTCAGCCGGGCGTTGCGTGGCCCGAGCCTCGATTCGTCGACGTTCGGCGCCAGCCCCCCATCGGATGCGTGGAGCGTGCATCTCTATTACGGTAGCGTCAGTGACAACGACAAAACCAGCACTCGCTATGTGTGGCCGGTCCGGGCCGGACAGTGAGTCATTTGACGCTTGGGTTCTGGGGGGTGCAGGGGACGGATCCAGGGACCGTGACAGGCGACCGCGACAGTGGGCAGTGGCCGTGAACAGGGGCCAGGGGGACCGTAGGGGCACGGCGTGCCGTGCCCGAGTCCACGACGGCGTCCGCATCCGGGTGCCGTGTCAGCAATCCGTGGCCGCGACGGCGCCCGCGTCCGGGACAGCGACAGCAATCAGCTGCGAGGACCGCAAATCGCGACTGAGAGTCCCGATCCCTTGATTCTATCCCCGGCCTTCTGGCACATCCTACGGGCGCACCAGCGTCGAGCCCGCAGCGGGGTGTCAGGTGTTGGAATAACGCGGGCCCGCAGAAAAGGCGAGCGGCGACCTCCACCGTCAGCTGAGACTCGATCGCCAACGTCACCGCCGTGGGTGCCTGGTGTCGCCCTTCTTCGTATCGACGGCTCAAGTTGGAGTTCTGCCTGGTGAAGAGAGGGCGCACCCGGCACACTCGTTTTGGCATTTTGGGCGCCCTTGAGTTTTGACATCGGCGTTGGCTGAGTCCCGAACGCGACCGGAAGTCCGACACCGTCGGCGCCGAGTGTCACCCTCCAAAAAACCGGTCACGCCAAACGCGAACCTCGAGGTTGAGTGTTGAGCGTTGGACGTTGGACGTTCAGCTGGTCCCGGACGCGGTCCACCAACGCTGCCCACCGCCCCGGCCGCCCGTCTCGCAGCCGTTCCCTGCGGCAAAAAAAACCCTCAACAAAAACACTCAACAGGCTTGCACCACATCCATCGCTATGGTAACTTCCCTCTCCCACTGACTCTGTCAGAGGTGTGTTCTTTAACATTTAGCGGGATTCGGTTTTTGAGGATCTGCTGGCGTAGCTCAATTGGCAGAGCAGCTGATTTGTAATCAGCAGGTTACGGGTTCGAGTCCCATCGCCAGCTCCAACAGCGATTTTGAGGAGTATTTTTGCGCAGGCGTGGCCGAGTGGTTAAAGGCAGCAGACTGTAAATCTGCCGGCATATTGCCTACGGTGGTTCGAACCCATCCGCCTGCACCATTTTTTCGTGATTTGCGGGAGTAGCTCAGTGGTAGAGTCTCGGCCTTCCAAGCCGTTGGTCGCGGGTTCGAGCCCCGTC
>CBDTUG010000342.1:0-3151 GCA_965363555.1 uncultured Thermoanaerobaculia bacterium | reverse complement strand
TTCTCTTTCCTGTAGAGTTGCATACCCAGTTCGATACCACCGCCAGCGACAGCACCGATCAGAGAACCCCAACCCGCTGCAACGAAATTGAGTGCTTCACCGTTAGGATCAATCGCATTAATAGGATTATTCTCAACATACGAGTACCGATTCCAACTCTGACTAGACCCGACACTACCCCCCACCGGATCCACGCTCAAAAACCGCGCCAGGTAAGGAGAATAGTACCGAGCATGCATATAATCCAACTGACTCGAATACTCGCCGAGATCCCGTTCATGCCCGGTAAAAAGGTGGGTTGTTTCAGGTAGATCGTTGCCCTCGAGTTGCTCCCCGAAGGGGTAGAAGTCCAGGAGAGGGTTTGCCTCCCCTGCTTCATCAAACAACACCCGCGTATGGCCCAGATGATCCGTCGCGGCAAAAAGCGTTCGGCCCTGCTCCCAATCCATCTGCGCCACCATACCATTTGGGCCATAGATGTAGTCGCGCTGGTTGACGAACGTCGGGGCGCCGTCGTTCGACAACCATAACCAGTCGTTGAGCACCTGGCCGCCTTCGTCACGGATACTCAATCGGACCTCAGAGGGAGCATCTTGGGTCTCCGATACTAGCCATCGGGCCACCCGCTCGCCTGCCGTGTTATAGGCGTATCTCCACGTTTCGCCACTGGCAAGGTCCGTCGACTCCATCATCCGGTCCTCTCCGGAGAAGAGGAAGCTCTTCGGTCGGGTCAGGATGCCCTGTGTCAGATTGCCTCGATCATCATGGCTGAAGGTATCACCGTTGAGCCCTGTGATCCGATTTGACCCATCGTAGGTCATTGTCAAATCTGTGCCGTCCGTCTTGTACAAGAACGTCATATTCCCAAAATCGTCGTAATCGTAGCTCTCATCGGCTTGCAGATCACCATCAAGGTCGTACTCCTGCAATCGATTCAATCCGTCATAGCTGAATCGTTTGTCACCGATCTCATTGATGTTGCCCGAACCGTCGTACTCGTAGACCCCGGTGTCCCAGACCAGGCTGCTTTGGCTGTCATACAATGTAAAGCTCTCCGGCCGCCCCATCCCAAATGTGTCCGGCACTTCCTCTAAGGTCGGGGTGATTCCATCCGAAGGCCCGAATTCCGTGTAATGAACCCGTCCGTTGACGTTGTATTTGAAACGGGCAATCTCGTCGGGATTCATGTCGCCATCGACGAACGCCTGAACCTCTGTTAACCACGAACCGTCGTACACCCTGTGTTGATCGACGAGATTCTGGCATCCGAGGATTGAGCCCCAAAGCGGGTGGTAAACCAGACTCTGGTTTCCCCAACGATCATACGCATAGCTAAGGGTGAATCGATCACCTTCACCGAACCCATCGATACCAGTTTGGTGCTGACTGACGGCGCCACCCGGGCCGTCATGCCACCACTCGTCGGTAACGGCGACGTAATCCGGCTGAAACCAATTGTATTGATGCGCGATGACCACTTTGTTGTAACTCGGGTCACCAATGCCGGCGACATCGTCGCCTCGCGTGTCAACCCCCCCACCACTGCCGGCCGCGACGTCGCCGTAGTGAGTACTTGAAGCAAACCAAACCGTATTGATGTACTTGGCAACATTCCGACCCCATTCGTCATAATACAAGTTGAACAAGGTCCCATCTTCAGTCAAAGCCGTCGGATTTCCCAAAGCGTCATAGCCTGTGTAGGTTATGTTTCTCTCCGGTTCGCCCGATGTTGTCATGAAACCACCGGTGCTGTAGGCAAAGGCACGGGTTTGGCCTGCGACGTCGACACCAGTCAATCGGTCGGCGATATCGTACTCGTAGAAGCTGGTTAGGCTTTCAGTACCTGTGATGTCTTCGACGACCTTTCGAAGTCTTCCGAGGGCATCTTTGGTCTGTGTGGCCTTCAGCTCGGTCTGTGTCCCGTCGAGGTCTGTTACGACCTCGCGGGTAGTTTCAGAGATCGTGTCCCCCCAATAGTCGATCGCCACGAGGGCGCCATCCGGCTGGAAGACCCGCCGGGGACGACCCAAACCGTCGAGTTGGGTATGAGACCAGGAACTGACGTCGGAACAACTGGCCGGTGGTACGAGCGTCACCGGGACCCAGGTACTCGAAATCCGAAACGGACCGACGATCGACAGTCCGCCTTGCGGTTGGGTGAAGCACGAACCAAGGATGTCACTTGACGGATAGCGCAACTGGAGGTCGAATCGGGTTCGGTAGGTGCGGCCATTTGAGCCCGGGATTGCTTCGATCACCTGTTGTCGGCGGCCGAGGCCGTCGTAGACGTAGATGCTTCGGTCCTTGACTGCCGTACATGAGCTAATGGAATTGTTTTGAATCTCTTCACAGGTCGCATCACTGACGGTGTGTTTCAGGAAAGGCTGGCCCGGGTCAGGATATTCAGGGTCTGGATATTCATAATCGATGGTGGTCCCAAAAAAAACACCGCCATCTGGATCATCCGCCAGGCGGTTTGCCAGGTTCCAGCCCGAGGTCTCATCGTAGTCCCCGTCAACCGGAACGATGGTGGTAACTTTGCGGGCGGCATTGTAGTCATACACAAAACCTGCGCCACTGCCGTCAACATGCCATCGAACCAGGCCGGTCGCCGGGTCGATATCACGTTGCCACAAGAGCAGCGGGTCGCCACCGACGGGGAAGATTTCGTTCTTTGCAGCTCGACCGCCGATGTAGGAAGTTTGAGTGGTCAGAGTCTGAGTCGAAAAGCCCGAGCCGTAGCCGCCTCCGATGGTGTCGGTCTCCATATTGCCGAAGTCGTCGTAGGTGTATGTGTGGGATACGCAGTCGTCATCACAAGAATACGGGCCAGGCACTGCTTCTGGGGGGTTGCTATATTCGGCGGTGACGACATATTGATCATTTTGTGGGGCCCAAACCCAGCCTTGCTTGAGGCAATCTGTGCCGATGCAACTCTGACCGCCTGTCTTGAGGCCGAGTTGCCAATACGGGTCGGGGTCGGTGCCATCATAGTTGTCAAAAGACGCAGTGGTGATTTTCGTTGTTGGGTTTTGAGCAGAGGAAGGATACTTGAAGGCCGTCGAAGTTTCGGTCTGATTAAGGTAGTCGTCGACGGTAACAGTCGTCGAAACGACTGCACAAGAGGGAAGGTCGGCTGGAGGCTCCACCT
>CBDTUG010000341.1:0-3154 GCA_965363555.1 uncultured Thermoanaerobaculia bacterium | reverse complement strand
CGAGGCCTTGGCATCGTGGGACTCAGACATGGAGTTTCCCATGAGCTGGTGGGGCGCTGAGTCTGGAATTTTTCTCAACGATTACTGGGCCAACGATTATGCTGAGGATCTGGGCCACAACGGCGACCTGGCATGGCGTGACGCGACCCGGACGATGCTCAACGCTGCAGGCGACGATCGCAACGTGGTCATCTGGTCGTGGTGTGGCGGAGTCGGTGATAATTCTGCGGCAGGTATTCGGACCTATCTTGACGCCATGAATCAGTTGGAACAGGAATACCCCGACGTCGTCTTCGTCTACATGACCGGCCATCTGGAGGGAACGGGCCCCGCCGGAAACCTTCACCAACGCAACGAGCAGATTCGGGCCTACTGTCGTGCGAATAACAAGGTTCTGTTTGATTTCGCCGACATCGAGAGCTATGACCCGGGCGGCGCGACGAATTTCATGGAGCTGTATGCCACCGACGGATGTGAGTACGATACAAACGGTGACGGAGACCCGTGGGGTGACGGTAACTGGGCCACCGAGTGGCTCGCGGCCAATCCCGGCAGCGGCACGGCCTCTCAAAGCGACCACTGCGGGGACTGTGCCCATTCGTTGAGCCTCAACTGCGTACAAAAGGGCCACGCATGGTGGTGGCTGATGGCACGTCTGGCTGGGTGGGATGGGCAGGGAGTTTCGGTGACCAGTCACACCCTGATTCCGGCCGTTGCACATGCCGCCGGGGCCGAGGGTTCCACCTGGCGCTCAGATGTGACGGGCGTCAACCTCGGATCCGTGGCGGCGGATCTCACCATGAGTTATGAGGACGGGAGTGATGGTCCACCGATCGTTCGCAGTCGGACCCTGTTGCCCGGTGAGACCTGGACCTCGATCGACGCTGTCGAGAGCCTCTTCGGATCCCAAGGTGCCGGCGTCATCACCGTCGAGGCCTCCAACCCCGTCGCGATCACCGCCCGGACCTATAATCTGATGGCCGATGGTGGGACGTTCGGCCAATTCCTGCAAGGCCTCGACGTCGGCGATGCCATCCCTGAGGGCAAGACCGCCTGTGTGATGGGTCTGAGGGAGACCGACCAGTGGCGGTCCAATCTGGGCCTGGTCAATCTGGGCACGCAACCGGCGACCGTTCGAGTTCGCATCTTCGACGTGGCAGGGGTCCAGATCGGCCAGACCCTTCAACGCACCATTCCGGCCCGGGGCTGGAAGCAGATCGACAAGGTAATCCTGGCCGCCGGCGCCGGAGACCGTGACCTCGCGTATGCCATCGTCGAGCCTGTGACGACCGGCGCCGCCATCTGGGCCTACGGATCGGTCGTCGACAATACAACTGGCGACCCGACAACTGTTCCGATTGTGTGGTAAATCGCGTGGTATGCCCTCGTACGACGAATTGTTATGGTTTACAATACCCAGCGTTCGGCGGTGGCGTACCGCCCCGCCGGAGCCTTTGACCTCATCCAAGGAGTCCTTATGAACCACACAGCTCTCGTTTTGTTGGCATGCTCTATCCTTGTTGTCGCCGGGTGTAACTGCGAGAAATCGTGCGAGCAATCGTGCACTTCCGACTGTGCAGACAATCCGCTTCTGGCCGAAAGCACGCTGCCTTTCGGCGCCCCGCCGTTCGATCAGATCGAAGAGGCGGACTTCGCACCGGCCTTTGAAGTGGTGATGCAGGAGCACAATGCCGAAATTCAGGCGATTGTGGACCAGGGGGACGATCCGACGTTTGCCAATACGATCGAGGCCTTGGATCTTTCGGGGCGTTCTCTCGACAGTGTCCGGCTGGTCTTTCTCAATATCAACGCGGCCAATACCTCCGAAGGAATCCAGGCCCTTGCCAAGGACATCAACCCCAAACTGGCCGGCCACCGAGACGACATCTTGATGAACGACGGGCTATTCGCGCGGGTCAAGGCGGTTTACGACGCCCGTGAAACGATGGATCTGACAACAGAATCGGCACGCCTTTTGGACAAACACTACAAGAAATTCGTGCGCGGTGGGGCCAACCTCGACGCCGATGCCAAGGCCAGACTCAAGGCACTCAACGGGGAGTTGACGACGCTTTCGACCCAGTTTGGCGAGAACCTGCTCAAGGAAATGAACTCTGTTGCCCTGCTGGTCGAGGATGAAGCCGACCTCGCCGGTCTGCCGCAGTCTGTTAGGGATGCGGCCGCGGCCACCGCAACTGCACAGGGTCACGAGGGCGCATGGGCCTTTAACCTCCAGCGCACCAGTTGGACGCCGTTCCTTCAGTTGTCCGAACGGCGAGACCTGCGCGAGAAGCTCTACACCGCATACACCGGTTTGTGCTCCCACGGGAATGAAACCGACAATTCCGCACTGGCTTCCAAGATCGCTTCGCTGCGCGTCGAGCGGGCCAACGTATTGGGCTATACCAATCATGCGGCCTACCAGGTTGAGGAAAACATGGCCGAGACCCCAGAGCGGATCTACGAATTGTTGGACAAACTGTGGCCGGCGGCCCTGGCCAAGGCCACGGCGGAACGGGCTGAACTGCAGGGCTTGGCGACCAGTCTGGGTGACGATATTTCAATTGAAATGTGGGACTGGTGGTACTACTCGGAGAAACTGCGTGCGGCCAAGTACGACTTTGACGAGGGGTCGGTCAAGCCCTACCTCGAACTCTCAAAAGTTCGCCAAGCGGCCTTCGACGTTGCCCAGAAGCTGTGGGGGTTGCAGTTCATCCAGCGCGATGACATTCCTGGCTACCACCCGGACCAGATGGCCTTCGAGGTTCAAGATGCCGACGGTAGCCATGTCGGAGTTTTCTACACCGACTACTTTGCCCGAGAGAGCAAGAGGGGCGGCGCCTGGATGGAGGACGTTCGCCGGCAGTGGAAAGTCAATGGGGAAGATATCCGACCGATCGTCACCAATACCTGCAACTTCTCCAAGCCGTCTGAAGGACAGCCGGCCCTCCTCAGTCTCGATGAGGCAGCCACGTTGTTCCACGAGTTCGGGCATGCCCTCCACGGCCTGCTGTCTGACGTGACCTACTCGAGCCTGTCCGGCACCAATGTTGCCCAGGACTTCGTCGAGTTGCCGTCGCAGATGATGGAGAATTGGGCCTTCGATCCGGCGGTCCTGCCGACCTACGCCCGTCATTACGAGACCGGCGAGCCG
>CBDTUG010000340.1:0-3160 GCA_965363555.1 uncultured Thermoanaerobaculia bacterium | reverse complement strand
CGTCAACCTCAACGAGGCCGTCGCCGACCGCGAACGGCGTCTCGATTTGATGTGGAATGAGCAACAGGAGATTCATCGCGACCTCGTTGAAGCCAATTTGCGTGCGGAGGCATCTCGGAAGGAATTGGAGAAAGATCCAACTCGAACCGCCCTGGTCTCCGTGATCATCGTCAACTTCAACGGACGCCACCACCTCGAGAAGTGTCTTCCGGCCCTGGCTCTGACCGAAAAGGCCAAGATTGAGACCATCGTTGTCGACAACGGCTCTGACGATGATTCCCTGGCCTGGTTGGCCGAACATCACCCAGAAGTGCGAATCGTCGAAATCGGAGCCAACGTCGGTTTCGGCGAAGGCAACCGCCAGGGTGTTTTGGCGGCTGGCGGCGGCTACATAGCCTTCCTCAACAGCGATACCGTTGTCGAACCGGGCTGGTTGCACGAGATGTTGCGTGTCCTGTGCCTTGACCCGCGCATCGGCGCTGCCTGTTCAACCCTCAAGTTGCTCCAACATCCCACCATTCTCAATGGACGGGGTGGTGGCATGTCCAAGTTGGGATATGGCTTCGACCGCCACTACGCCTGTCCGATAGACCAGGACTCGGACGTCGAGGCCATCCGGGACGTCTTCTTTCCGACGGCCGCTGCCATGCTGATGCGCACGAATGACTTTTTGGACTGCGGCGGCTTCGACAGGAAAATGTTCATGTACCACGAAGATGTCGATCTCGGCTGGCGGCTCTGGCTTCAGGGCCGGAGGGTCGTCGTCTGCCGCGACTCGGTGGTGCGGCATCACTTCGGGGGCACCACCCACTCCACCCGCGGACTCGAGTGGCGAGAACGAATGGGCAGCCGGCACAATGTTCGCTCTATTCTCAAACACTACGAAATCATCAACATCCTCAAGGCATTCAAAGGCCTGGCCAAACTCTGGATCGGAATGGGGGCTTGGCGGCACACCGCCCATGTCGTTGCTTGGAATGTCCTGAAGCTGCCCTCCACATTGCGCGAACGGTGGGCCGTTCAAGGGCTGCGTCAACTGAAAGATATACAGTTGACCGAGCGGGGCTTTATCTCGCGGGCGCCCTACCCAGCCCCCCACCCCGAAATCCGGCGCCTCAGGAAGGATAAGGGGCCCTGGGTCACAACACCGGTCCTCAGACCCGGCCTGCACTCAGGCCTGGGCCGCCTCGGCCCCGGTTGGTATCACCCACACCCCATCGGCGACGACATGGTTCGGCCCTTCTGCGGCGACGCCTACTGCGGCCTGGAAGTTGAAACCGATGCAACCGGCGCCATCGAGGTCGATATTCACATTCCCGAGGATGCTGTTCGGGGAGGCTCCGTCACTGTCTCGGCCAATGGCGTCGAATCCTCAACCCCATTGTCCGGTGAATTGTGGCAGACCATTCGACTTGATCATGTCCAGGCCTCCACCAGCGGGGGGATCGACATCAGGATCCAGGCGCCGGCCTTCAGACCCCACGAGATCTTTGCAAATTGGGATTTTCGCCGTCTTGGGGGTGCCATTCGGAAAGTTGCGTTTCTGCCCGACAAACCCCAATTCACAACAACATCAACCGGGGTGTCTGTCCTGATTACGACCTACAAACGATGGACGGTTCTCAAAATGACGCTCGAGGCCCTCAGGGCCCAATCGTGGCCGAACCTCCAGGTCGTCGTCATGGACGACGGGTCCGAGGATGAAACCTGGGATGAACTACAGAAGTACCGTAATCTCCACCAAGCGAACTTCCGTCTGACGATCGCCACCCAGGAGAATCAGGGGCAGGGCATGGCCCGGAATAACGCTCTCAGCCTCGTCGAAGAGGATCTGGTGCTGTTTCTCGGGGACGACATCATTCCGGAACCTGGCCTGATCAAGGCGCATATGGAACGACATGCGGCTCTGGGAGAACCGGCGGCGGTCGTCGGTTTCACTGACTGGTACCGACAATCGATGGATGTCACACCCTTCATGGAGATGGTCAATCTTGAGGGCCACCAATTCGGGTATGACCACATGATCTCTGGGGCTGACCAACCCTTCACATGTTTTTACACATCGAATATCTCCATCGACCGAAAGATCCTGGGTGACGAGCCCTTTGATCCTGCCTTCAGTTCTTATGGGTGGGAAGACGTTGAATTGGGTTACAGGCTCAGCCTCCGAGGTGTCAGAATTGTCTACGAGAAGGGCGCTCGGACCGGCCATTTCCACCAGACGACCGTCAAGACGTTCTACCGGCGCCAACTGCAGGTCGGACGCACACACCACGATTTGTTGGCCATTCATCCCGAACTTGCAACCGACAACCACATGCCGCTCGAACGACCTCCAAAGTGGTACCGCGTTGCAACGCCGATCGCTGGGTTTCTGGTCACAGCCGCCAACTTCCTCGACGGCCACCACCTGCCCGTCCCAAAGAAATACATGCATCATCTGATGATGATCGGTTTTTATAGTGGTAGATCTCAAATTTCGTCGTGATCCAGACCTCCGTGCCGCCATGCTCGAAACCGGTCGGTGGTTATGGGATCGGAAATATATCGCCGGAACTGACGGCAACTTCAGCGCCCGTCTGGATGACAGCCACATTCTCTCCACACCTTCCGGTCTCGCCAAAGGACGGTTGACAACCGACGATCTGGTTGTCATCGATCTTGAGGGGAGCGTAATTCAGGGCCGCCATCAACCCTCATCCGAAATGGAGATTCACCTGGCTGCATACCGATTGAGGCCCGAGGTCGGCGCGGTAGTCCATGCCCACCCCAAAACGGTTGTCGCCCATACTCTGGCCTCGAAACCCTTTTTAAGTACCGCCCTGCCGGAATCACTGGTTGCACTCGGAAGGGTCCCGTCAGTCCCTTACGAAACACCGGGAAGCTCAGCGTTGGCGTTAAAAATGGAACGCGCACTGGCAAACCATGATGCGATAGTGATGGAACGCCACGGAGCAATCACCCTGGGCCGGAATCTCCTCGAGGCCTATGACCGAATGGAGACTCTCGAGCACGCCGCCCAGATCCTCTACCTTGCTCGAACACTGGGACCCGTCGAAAACCTCCCAGACGACGAGATCGAGCGCCTGCTGAACCTAGCCCGCACTTCTCACCAGTGATCTGCTGCGACCGCAGATATGGCACACTGCGCGTTTCTTTT
>CBDTUG010000339.1:0-3170 GCA_965363555.1 uncultured Thermoanaerobaculia bacterium | reverse complement strand
AGCGAGATCAAGAAAACGTCGAAGATCGCTGCGTATTTCGTGCCGTAGTAGATCACTGGTGAGAAGGTCGGGTTAGGCCAACTGCCGTCCGGCTTCCTTCAATTTCTGTTCAATCGCGATGCCCTGTGGGCAGGCTCTGGTCGCCTCGCGCAGATCGACGCTGTCGAAATCACGTTCTTCCGGAGACAGCTGTGCAAAGAGATTTCTCGCCCGCTCGGTCTCTCCGTAGCACTGGTGGTACATCAGGTAGCGCAGGGGACGAGCGATGGCTGTTTTTTCCGGGAAATGGGACTCGCAGATGTGGGAGCAGCCCTGGCAGGAATGCTCCGCGCGGGCGGTTGCCATACGTTGGAGTTGCTGGAATTCGTTCATGGTCAACTGAGCCGGTGCTTTCGCGGCGGCGACGTTCTCGGCCAGTTTTTTGGTGTTATCAATGTGGGACACGGCGGCGTCGATGCGCTCATCCGCCCAGACGGCCTT
Organism: uncultured Thermoanaerobaculia bacterium; assembly: GCA_965363555.1. GTDB lineage: Bacteria > Acidobacteriota > Thermoanaerobaculia > Thermoanaerobaculales > Sulfomarinibacteraceae > DAOWGJ01. Next base: position 2,690 of record CBDTUG010000339.1, on the reverse strand, counting down.
GAGCTTGGCTTGAGCCAAGGTGAATTGCTGTGATTTGAAGCGCAGGACGTCTTCCTGATCTCCGGGGATCGAGTCCTGGGTCTTCATGGCGATCAGACCGATTCCGGCTTTTCGGCAGGCATCGATAGCCTTGTTGAGCTCGAGGTCACCGTACTTGGCGAAACTGTAGCGGAACATGATGGCGTCGATGCCGCCGACCTTTGCCGCTGTGTTCAATAACTCCACCTGACGGTCTCCGTGACAGGAAAAACCGAAGAATCGTGTTTTCTTGCTGGCTCGAAGTCTTTCGCCCATCTTGATGTACTCGGGTGCGAGGAACTTCGGGTCATCGATGAAGTGCATGAAGTAGAGGTCGAGGTAGTCGGTTTCCAACTCCTCGAGGCACCGGTCGAGATCCTTCGTGTAGGACTCCACGTTTGCAGCCTTGCTGGGCCCCTTCGAGGTGATCCAGAGCTTGGAGCGGTCCCCGATCTGCTTGATGAAAGGTGCGATCGTCTTGTGGCTTTGGCCGTCGGCGTAGACGATCGCGGTGTCGAGGTAGTCAACGCCATCCTTGAACGCCCGGTGAAGAATTTTGTCGTACTTGGGGTCGAATTTCTGTGCGCACCCGACCAGGAGAATCGGAATCGACTGGCCGGTTGAACCCAAGTTCTTTCGCGGTACCCGGTCGGGCAGAGACGAAGAGGCCGATTCTTTGGGGGCGTCAGCGGCGTACACCGTTCCGGTGCCGATACCGGCCCCGACACTCGAGATTGCCGCAGCTTTGAGGAATGATCGTCTGGATGTTGCCTTGGTGTCAGTCATGTTAACTCCTGTTGGTTTCTCTTCTGGAGCAGCAGGCGCCGCTCGGACGATCGGCTCTCGCCGACCGGTGTGACATAGACGGCCCGCCGGTCGGTGACCGGACATTCCGTCTGGCAAATGCCGCATCCGATGCACAAATCGGGCACCATGAACGGCTTGTTGAGAATGACAAGTTTGCCGAAAACGTTCTTGACCTCTTCATCTCTGGTTTGAATCGCTTTGGGTGAGACCGGGCAGACCTCTTCGCAGACGACGCAAGGGATCTCCATTGCGTGGGGCAGGCACCGCCCGATATCGAAAAATGCCGTTCCCAGCGAAATTGGTCCGGCCTCGGCGAACGCACCCTTGCCCATCTTTTCTTCAACGGTGATGCGGCGAATGGCTCCGGTCGGGCAGACCTCGGAGCACAATGTGCACTTGAGCTGGCAATGGCCGATATTGAAATTCATCACCGGGGTCCAGAGGCCCTCGAACCCCGCCTCTTTGAATGTGGCCGGCTGGAGGACGTTGGTCGGGCAGGCGTTGATGCACTGGTCGCACTTGATACAGCGTTCGAGGAATTCATTCTCTTCGACCGAGCCCGGCGGCCGGATCAGTTTGTCGGAGTAGTTGGAATTGGTATTGACACCGTGGTTCTTTAAGAGGGGGAAGGCGATCAGCCCGGCGATCGAGGAAAAGAGCAATCGGCGGCGACCAAGATTGGTCCCCGGAATGACCTGCTTGGTATCTTGACCCAAGACCGTAAAACTCAGGGCGTCTTCGGGACAGTCGTCGATGCAGTTCATGCAACCGAAGCACTCGGAGAGACGCAATTGGGCATGGGGGTCGGAAGCACCCTCACAGCGGGTCAGACAGAGGTTGCAGTCTGTGCAGGCGTGCACGTCGCGGTTGATGCGAAAGATCGCGAAGCGGGAAAACACACCGAGCAGGGCGCCGAGAGGGCACAAGACCCGGCAGAAAAATCGTGGGATGACAAGGTTCATACCGACCAGGCCCGCGAGGAACAGGCCGATCCAGAACGAGCCGACGAAGACCCTCCGCTCAGCGCCCGGAGCGAATTTTAATGCATCCCAGAAGAAGGTGCCGCCTGTCTGTGCAGACAGGGCGTCCATCACCATGTCCGAGGCCGGCGAGAAGGCTGTGGCGACGGTCCGGTACATCAGGCAGATGGGGTCGAGAAGCCCAATCTGCAGCGCGCCAAAGGCCGCCATGATCAGAAACACGGCCAGCCCCATGTACTTGAGGGTGTAGATTTTCTTGTATCGGTTGCTCTTCCAACGGTCGGGGTGTTTCCGGATGTTGAAGAGCCAGCCGGTCAACTGGTGCAAGGTGCCGTAGGGACAGATCCAGTTGCAAAAGACTCTGCCGAAAAGCAGGGTGATGGCCAGGACAACCAGGCCCCAACCCAGGAAACGGTAGACATGGCCGGTGGCCAGCCCGGTCGAAAGCAGTACCAGAGGGTCCATTTCCAGCAGCCGTGAAACCGGGTAGCCTCCGAGGCGGGAGGTCCAGGTCGCCCAGCAGGCCAAGATGAATGCAACAAAGACGAAGACCTGGCTGAGGATCCGCACATTGGTCAGACGCAGCAGTCGGGGCAGGCGCGGCAGTTTTTGCCGCTTCATACAATTTCCTCCACCCGGCCTCTGTAGTCCACCCGGCCGCATCCCTTTTCTTCGGCCTTGAAGAGGTAACGGGGGTAGTCGTTGCCGCGCTCGAGCAGGTGTTCGAATGCCCACGCATCCATTGCAACGGGATCAACCCCTGCCACGATGGCATTCCCAGGCTTGACGTTGGACGGGTCGCCGCCGGTGGGGCCGTTCTTCATCAGAATGTGACTTCCGTCGACGATCGTCATGGTTGGACGCAACATCAAGGCCAGGTCGGAA
>CBDTUG010000338.1:0-3193 GCA_965363555.1 uncultured Thermoanaerobaculia bacterium | reverse complement strand
ATCATCGAGCCCTTTCGCATCAAAATGTCCGAACCCCTGGAAATCACCACTCGAGAGCACCGGGAACGGGCCCTTGAGACGGCCCACCACAACGTATTTCTGCTGGCCGCCGAAGACTGCTGTATTGACCTTCTGACCGACAGCGGCACAGGGGCGATGTCGGCCCAACAGTGGGCCGCGATGATGCTGGGTGACGAAAGCTATGCCGGAAGCCGGTCGTGGAAGAAGTTCGAGGCCGCCGTACAAGAAATCACCGGCATCGAGCATATCTTCCCCACCCACCAGGGCCGGGCCGCAGAGGGCATTCTGGCCGAGTGCATCATCTCACCAGGTGACATCATCCCCAACAACAGCCACTTCGACACCACCCGCGCCAATATCGAATACGTCGGCGGCATCGCCCTCAACCTGCCCTGTGCTGAAGCCTTCGAGACCGGCGTTCCGGCCCCTTTCAAGGGCAACATGGACGTCGGGGCTCTGCGTCGCGCCATCAACGAGCACGGAACGGAGAAGATTCCCTTCGCCATGATCACGGTCACCAACAACACCGGCGGCGGGCAGCCGGTGTCAATGGCCAATATCCGCGAAGTCAAGGAGGTTTTGGCCGAGCACGACATCCCGCTGATCATTGACGCCTGCCGTTTTGCCGAAAATGCCTACTTCATCCGGGAGCGGGAGGCGGGCTACGAAAACAGCTCCCTTCTGGAAATTGCCCAGGAGATGTTCTCGCTGGCCGACGGCGCGACAATGAGTTGCAAAAAAGACGGTCTTGCCAACATCGGTGGTTTTCTGATCTGCCGCAATGCCGAGTGGGCCGGGCGCTTTCGTAACCTGGTGATTCTCCGGGAGGGCTTTCCGACCTACGGCGGCCTTGCCGGACGGGACCTCGAGGCGATCGCCGTCGGCCTGATGGAGGCCCTGGACTATGACTATGAGGTCTACCGCCACGCGACAGTCGAGTACATGGTCGAGCGCCTGGTCAAGCAGGGTATTCCGATGGTCCAGCCCGCCGGCGGCCATGCGGTCTTCCTTGACGCCCGCAAGATGCTGCCCCACGTGCCGCAACTTCAGTACCCCGGAATCGGTGTGGTCAATGCTCTTTACCTGGAAGGCGGAGTCCGCGCCGTCGAACTGGGCAGTGTGATGTTCGGGCACTTCGACGAGCAGGGACATGAGCAACCTTCACCCCTGGAACTGGTCCGTTTGGCCTTCCCGCGCAGGGTCTACACCCAAAGCCATTTCGATTACCTGATCGAGGTCATCGAAGAGGTCTGGAGGAACCGCGATGCTATCGGAGGTCACCAGATCGTCAAACAGCCCAAACTGCTGCGGCATTTTACCTGTCATTTTATGCCGGTGGAGAAGTAGCTGGCGGTTGAGCCGTCTGCAATATTTACCACAGAGACACAGAGAGCACAGAGGAGCACAGGGCCCACATCCAAGGTGGCCCCGGCGTTCGCCCACCCACCAGGGCGGGTCATTCTGAAGGATCGCCCGTCCCTCAATACTCAGAGAGCCTCGACGGACAGACGACCCTTCAGAGCGCGGACTTCGTCCCCATGGGCGAACCTGCAAGACGGGCTCTTTTTGTTCGACTGAACCAACACCAGCAGCGCCGACTCCGGCAGTATGCAAAGCGTACTCGCGGTTTGAGGGGGACGGTCGATGAAAGTCCTCTTTCGAAGAGCGTATCTCTCAAACCGCTTGGCGGACGAAGTCCGCGCGCCGGGGGTTAAGAAACGGAAATGCTCTCTGTGATCATCTCTGTGCTCTCTGTGTCTCTGTGGTTCATTCGTGTTCTTCTTCGATGCCCTCTTTACGCTCGCCGAACCGCGAGGCGAGGTTCCCGTAGAATCTTTAAGTGGTCCACTTTCTTTCCTTCCTGGTCGGTCTGGTGGTCGGGGTTCACCCGATCGAGGTGGCTGTAACTCGACCGGTCTCCCGTGTGGAAATTCGGCTGGACGGCGAAACGGTAGCGCAGCTCAAGAGTGAACCCTGGCGAACCGAAATTGACCTCGGGCCTACGCTCAAGCCAGCTCTCCTGGAAGTACGGGCCTTCGATGCGGAAGGACGGTTCCTGGGAAGAGACCGTCAGTGGCTCAACAGCCCTCGACCACGGGCTGAGGGGGTTTTCATTCCTCAGCTCAATGAAGAGGGGCTCGTCATAGGCGCTCGTCTCAAATGGAACAGCGCCGAATTTCTCGAACCCACGCGTGTCGATTTTCGTCTCGACGGAAAATCTGTGACTCATGAGTCGGATTTATCGATCGACCTTCGCGGAGCCGAACCTTCGACCCTCCATATTCTCGATGCAGAGGTCCGATTCCCCGATCATGTCGTCGTCCGCGAACAACTGGTCTTCGGCAAGGGCTATAGCGGCGACCTCAGCCTGCACCTGACGGCCTTGCCCGTCCTTGTTGACGACCCCAAAGCCTTCCCTCCTGCAGAGGGATTGCATGGTTGGTTCGAGGTACAGGGGAAGCCGGCCGAGGTGGCTGATGTCGAAAAAGGCACTGCCCAGCTGGTGATCGTTCGCGGCTCGTCGGTTGATGACAACTTGAAGGCGCTGGAAATCAAGGTACAAGAGACAGCAGAGGAAGGCCGAGACGACCGTCTCTCCGACGACGTGCTCTTCCGGGTCATCGGCACCATCCCGACCGGAGGCCCACGAGGCAACGCCCGCCTCTTCCCCTTTTCCCACCCCAAGACCGTCGGTCGCAAGGGCCTGGCGGATGAGTTGGAGAAGGCCCGCTTCGGAGACCTGCAATTCGGCCTCCACCGCAGGGCCGATGCCGTCGCCCTGGCCGGGTTGCAGGCGGCCGCCGGTAATCAGCGGCGCACGGTCCTTCTGATCCTCGGTCCCGACCAAGATGATTCCAGCACCCACTCGCCGGCCGCCGTACGGGCCTACCTCGAAGCCCTCCGGGTGCCCCTGCTCGTATTCGACGTGGCCGGTGACAGCCCCGCCGCCGAGGTGTGGCGTCCCGTTGACGAGGTCGTCGATCCCCTGAGATGGCTGTCGTCGGTTCAGTGGCTGCAGGAAGACCTCGACAGTCAGCGCATCGTCTGGCTCGTTGGCCGACATTTGCCCTCGGACATCACCCTTGGACCGAAGGCTGAAGGCATTGAGTTGGTGAAGTAGAAGCTGGGAGGCTGGGAGGCTGGGAGGCCCATACAGCGCCAGGAACAGGAA